>JBFRWB010000133.1:0-45542 GCA_051439375.1 Microcystaceae cyanobacterium | reverse complement strand
GATTTGGTATAAGTGGTGTGGGCGCAAGCCTTGCGCCCCTACAGATGGGTTAACTTTTTATACGTTATGTTGCAATAGCAAACTTAGTCGGATCTTGATCCCGTCGATGGTTAATAGGAATGGGAACACCTTGTTTTGTTCCTACTAAACTAGCCGTGGTTTCTAGCGCTTCCCGTAATTGTTTGGCTGCATAAATCGACATATCTCTGGGAACATTAATGCGATCACGCAAATAGCGTAGTGCTACATCGGATTTAGGAGGAGGAGAACAGGTTTTTCCTGTCATCATATAGGTTAAAGCACAACGCAGCGCTTGATCAAATAATTGATCTTTTGCAGGATTAACTTTAATAATATTCTCACGATGTTTAATCACTCGATACAAGGCTTCTTGACGAGTATTTTCTGGTTCGGGATAAGTGACATCAGGAAGTCCTAACCAAGGTCCTTGATTAACTCGGTTTTGATTAATAATAGCTTGAGGATTTTTATTACTATAACAGCCCCCCATTTGTGGCGGTAAATCATGGACATGGGTATGAAAATCACTTTGTGTTCCTCGATAGGTTAAACGGCTTTCCATTGCGTCAAACCATGCCCCTAAATGGGGATTTTCTTCTCTTAAAGAATAGCCTTTATAGTAGTAAAGACTAGCATTCATGCGCTCAACATAAGGGGTAAAAATAACATCAGCCGTGCTAAATTCTTCTAAAAAATAGGGACTAGGGGTAGAACTTAAGGCATTTTCAACTTGAGCAACAATCGAGGTAAATTGTTCTTTACTATTGTCGTCTTTTTGCTGCGATCGCAAGGGATAACAGAGCCACATACACCATGCTCTAAATAAGAGTCTTTCTAGTCGTCGCAAGGGAAGTACTTTCGGATCTTCCATGCTAAAGGTTAGGGGAGAAAAGGCTCGTTCAAGCGCTAATAAAATATCATCGCTTTCGGTAATCACTTGACCATGTAACTCAAGGGCAGGTAACATTCCTGAAGGAACAATTTTTTTATACCATTCTTCTTTCTTGCCATAACAAAACATGGTTACTTTTTGAATTCGATAGGGAATCCGTTTTTCTTCTAACCATAGCCAGATCTTTTGACAATAGGGACACCAAGCGTGATTATCCCGATATAAAGTAACTTTAACATCTTCTTCTGTTTGACCAAAAAGACGCAAGGTTGCTTGAGCATTTGTGACCCCATTCACAGGGTCAATGGTATAATTAGTAAGGGTTTCTAGTTCAGGCCAGCTTAAAGGTGCGATCGTCATTTTTATGATTGTTAAGATGATAGGGTAGAACAAGCTTATAGCTTGTGTGTAATAAGCGAGATGTCTAGAGTACAATTCCTCAAAGAATAACTATATAATAAAATTTCCCCCTATTATCGATGGAGTTTTTGCTATTTATACCCCACCACTTGCCCGTCTAATCGAACAATTACAGCATCTACCAGGGGTAGGACCAAAAACTGCCCAACGGTTAGCCTTGCATATTCTTAAGCGCCCCGAAAAAGATGTTCAAGAACTAGCTAGTGCTATTATTGGGGCAAAAAAACAGGTAGGCTTCTGTAAAGTCTGTTATCATCTATCTGCTGACCCAGTTTGTGAGATATGTCGCAATGAAAAACGAGATCATCAGATGATCTGTGTAGTTGCGGACTCCCGTGATGTGATCGCCCTTGAGAAGACAAGAGAGTATAAGGGGGTTTATCATGTTTTAGGGGGAGTTATCTCACCGATGGAAGGAATTAGTCCTGAACAACTCAGTATTCAGCCATTAGTACAGCGTGTCAGCAAAGATGAGGTAAAAGAGGTTATTTTAGCTATTAGTCCTACTATAGAAGGAGATACAACTACTTTATATATTGGTCAGTTGATCAAACCCTTTACAAAAGTGACTCGTATTGCCTTTGGCTTACCAATGGGGGGAGACTTAGAGTATGCTGATGAAATTACCCTCGCTAGAGCGCTAGAAGGACGTAGGGAGGTTTAATGCCAAATCCCACTGCTCAAATCCTGTTTTGCTAGAAAGGAGTTTTATAGTTCATGAAAATATAGTCAAATCTAACAGCTTCATTTTGACGGTGTAATCCGTACTGGGTGAACTACAACACCCTCTATCCCATAGCAAAAAGCATTTGGGATTGCCTTTCTCATGATGTTTAAAGAGCCATTGACATCTGCTTGAATAAAATTACCCAATTGAGTGCGATAAAGCCCCCTTTTCACCCTTTTTCCCTGAAAGATAGGTTTCTCTCCCTTGTTTTCTTTTTGATAAACGGGAATGGGATCTCCATCGAGAAAACTCGCCTTAGAAGTATAAGATTCTTCCGTTACAATGACCTTAATTCCCACTAACTCAGCTTTATAAGTTAGCATCTCAATGAATCTTGCGTGAGGAATAGAAACAAAATTTTGATTGTTCTTTTTCCCTAACTTGACTTGCTGTTTCCACTGTTGATTCTGTCCAATTACCAAAGTTCCTACTTGATAATTAATCAGGGTATTGAACACTAAACGAGAAGCTTTGTGTAGGTAATCATTGATTTTAAAATCTCGTTGATTGGCCAACTTTCTTAATCGGTGACTGGATGTATTTTCAGGTAATAAAGATTGATAATAAGAACGAGTCTTATTATAGTATTGATTAATTGACTTTAACGGTCTGCCATTGACCAAGAGAGGAGAAAGTCCGGCTTGGTTAAAGGTTAATGTAGCTAGATTATCGAGTCCAATATCAATACTGCCTATCCTTTCAGGGTTTAACTGCTGTTGTTGAATTTGAGCTTCATAAATGACCTCAATTACATAATGGTTAAGCTTGGGAATGAGTCTAACTTGTTTGATTTTGTCAATCTCTACCTTGGTTTGGAGATAAATTTCAGTTTTCGAGGGATGAATAATTCCCTGTCTTAAGAAAGGTTTGCTGATCGCTTGAGTCGTATAAACTACAACATTTCTGCCTTTTTCTTTGTGCTTATATTTAGGGAGTTTAGGCTTTCCTAAAAACTTCTCAGGATTTTGATAATAAGAGTGATTAGCTGCTTGAAAACTTTTCCAGTTTTTGTCCAATATCATTAGAATTTGTTGACTGACCTTAGCTGGTAAAGCTTGATACGGTTCAGTTCCTTGTACGGTTTTTTGGATAGTATTATAGTTTAAATAAGTCTTCTCAAAAATGAAAGATTGACGAATTATGTAGTTAGCATAATTGTAGAGATTTTTAGAAGCAAAACAGAGTCGGTCAATTTCTGAATAAAACCGATGGCTAGGTTTAATAATATGTCTCTCTACTAATTTCATTTTTTCTGAAGTACTCGACCTTTCTTCCTACCTAGTTTAGCATTGATTTCCCAAGTGCGAGAATTCATCTAGGACTCATTCGTTAATACATAATAACTATAAAGAGTTGACGTTAGATGACTATATTTGACTATATTTTCGGTGAAAGTTTATGATACATTTTTTACGAAAAACCGTTTTCCCATTCTAACGAAAGGGTGGACAAAGCCCACCCTCCCTAACATCTTTATGTCTGAACTTCTACTGTTAAAACTCAAAACTGGTTCTCAATGCACCCACCCACAGGGGGGAACGGTCGTTTTCAGGGTTGAGAGACACCCAAAACCCCGGAGAGAGGGAAATATTATCGTTAAGTTGCCAAACATAGAAGGTTTCCACCATTAAAGGGGTGTCAAAGGTCTGTACAATATTTGTGTCAACATTATTACGATTGGTTAACCGCGCCGCATAAGGGGGACTTCCCACGGAGACAACCCCTAAATTTCCTTCTGCTAACAAGTCAGGAAGGGAAAAACTAACTTTCCAGTTCCAAATATCCGCCACATCCCCATCTCTTACACTTCCTTGTCCTTTCGCATTGGTGTACATTCCCCAACCCGATAGGTTAAACCGCTCAAAGATTTGCCATGTCCAGAGGAAAGCGAAGTGATCTGAGGTGGTTGCGTTGCCATCAAAGGGATTATCCGAATTAGCAACCCCAGTAAAGCCTAAGAGGGGAAAATCGCCAAATTGACCGCTAGGGATATATTCACGGAGGTAAGCCAGTCCAATCCCTGTATTACCACTGGGTTGAAAGTTTAATTGCGCCCCTGTGGTATATTCTCCATTAAACAAACCTTTTCCTTCTGCGGGATCGTTACCTGCACCTGCTGAATAGAGAAGAGATAAGTTCAAAGAATCAGTAAATTCATAAGTTGCACCCAGACCCGGACCCGTAAAGTCGTTAACCAAGTAAATTGGGGCTAAAGCAGGAAAAAAGGCGATTGAACCTGTGGTAAATGAGGAAGTATAAGGGGCTAAGGGATCAGCCAAATCATCCATCGTAATTTTGACTCCGGCTGCAACAAAGGTGAAATTATCCCCTACAGGGAAGCGATATTGGAGCTTATTGAGGCGAACTTGGTTGTCTCCCCCCGCACTAAAGTTAAAATCGGTTAAATTACTGCCTCCACGACCAAATTTAAAGTTAGCGGTTTGAAAGCGAACCCGTAAGCGATCGCGGCCAGAGAAACTGGTATCAAACACCAAACGGTTACGATAATTTACCCCAACTTGGCCATCGTTAATGGATGTTCCTTTGGGTTGACTCAAAGAAGCGGTTTCTTGTCCCCACACTCCAGAAACAATTGCAATGGTTTCACCGCTTAACTTGGTGGTGGTAGCAAATTGATGATCTTCGAGATAGGCGACTCTGGACTCTAAATTATCGACTCTTACCCCTAATGCGGCTAATTCGGTCTGAAATTCTTCGGCTAATCGTTTTAATGTGTCTAAGTCTTCTTGTAAAACGGCAACATTTTCCTGTAACAATCGTTCGACGGTGTTTAAGCAAGCATTTAAACCCGCAGCGAACTCCCAACGGGTTAAGGCTCGATTTCCCCTAAAAGTACGGTCGGGATAACCGACAATGCAACCATATCGTTCTACTAGACTCCTTAGTGCTTCATAGGCCCAAGCGGTGGGTTCAACATCTCGTAATTCATTGACGTTGGTAACTTGGTTCATTTGGCCGTTGCTGGAAAAGGAGAAACTTTGCTTCGGTTGTCGTTGTTGGGAGAGATTAGGACGATTTTGTAATATTGTTAACGCTTCTGAAGGGGTCGCAAGATTTGATGGTTGGTATGAGTCTTGAGCGACAGCCCCCTGAGCGATTAAGCTGATGATGCCTAAAGTCGGAAACGCTAGGTTGGTTAAAGATTTGGTTAAATTTACCATATTGAATAGACTCCTCACTACGAATATTCATTATAAATCCTCTTTTTTCTAAAAAATAGTTGAGAGTGAACATTTAGTTATCAAAAATTTCTGCCACCTTAAGGCTAAATTCAGGGAGAAGCGGAGAGGTTAATTGATCTTGAGTTAATAACGTGTAAGCGAGTTGTAAGAGTGCTTCTACAATTAATTCTGGCGCAGTGGTGATATGGCCAGACTCATCCACACTTATTATAATGAGTAAAACGGTTAATTTTTGGGGATTAATCCTTGAGTCTTCTAAAAAAATGTACCTTTACCGTCAACAGCGATCTGCAATGTCTCGATCGAGTGTTAGAAACCTTTGAGCAGTTGTATCAACCTTGGATCATCAAAAAAGATTGGTTACAGTGTCAGTTAGCTTTAGCTGAAGGATTTACCAATGCAGTTCGCCATGCACATGGCCATTTGTCCCCAGATACCCCGATTAAAGTTGAATTAACCCTTTATTTCGATAAATTAGAAATACGAATTTGGGATCGCGGTGCTCCCTTCGATCTAAAAGACTATTTACAAAAAATTGCTCTGAAATTGCCTCAATTACAATCCCATGGCCAAGGACTTCCTATCCTACAAAAAATTGCTACCCACCTTAGCTATACTCGAACCGACGCTCAAGGTAATTGTCTATTAATAATAAAGCAATTTTCTGCTTCTTAACTCAAAATGTCTCAAATCTCTCCCCCATTACCCCTTCTTTCCCCTGAATGGTTAGTTGATCACCTTAACTATCCCCATCTAGTCATCATTGACTGTCGCTTTCGATTGAGCAATACGAACTGGGGTTATCAACAATATCAACAAGGACATATCCCCAACGCTGTTTATTTAAACCTTGATCTCGATTTATCTGCACCTATTGCTCAACATGGCGGTCGTCATCCCTTACCCACTGTAGAACAATTAGCCGCTACTTTTAGTCGTATTGGCATCACTGATCAAAGCTTAGTCGTCGCTTATGATAGTTCTCGTTTTGCGTTTGCTTCGCGTTTATGGTGGTTATTACGTTATTTAGGTCATGAAAAGGTCGCTTTATTGGATGGAGGCTGGACAGCATGGCAAAAAGACGGTTATCCCATTAGTAACGAAGAATCTACCCCTAAAGAGAGTGCTTTTATCCCTCATCCCCATCAAGATTGGATTGTAGATCGAGACACCGTACAAACTCGCAAAGATGATCCCTCTGTCATATTAGTGGATTCACGATCGCGCGATCGCTATTTAGGGAAAGTTGAACCCATTGATCCCATCGCAGGATCGATTTCTGGGGCTGTTAATATGCCGTGGCAAGAAATTACTACAGAAGAGGGTTATTGCAAATCCTTATCCTTTCAAGAAGAACATTGGCAAGATTATCACAACAAGGATGAAATTATCGTTTATTGTGGTTCAGGGGTGACTGCTTGCGTTAACTTATTTTCTCTCGAAATGCTCGGAATTCCCTCCCCTAAACTATATGTAGGTGGCTGGAGTGATTGGTGTTCTTATACAGTTAACAGTGATCAGTGATCAGTTATTAGTTATCAACAAATAGTTAGAATATGTGTTCTTTTTTGAAAGACTTGATATCTAATACCCGAAACCCGAAACCCGACACCTGAAACCCGATACCTGAAACCCGACACCTGAAACCTGAAACCTGAAACCCAACACCTGAAACCCAACACCTCTATGTCACAAGATTCCAGATTGAAAAACCCTTCTCGGATGAACATTGTTCAATCTCCGATTATTCCCATTGTGGGACAATTAATTAGAGAAAATGAAGGAACGATTTCCCTAGGCCAAGGAGTCGTCTTTTATCCCCCTCCTTCTCAAATTCAAGAGGGACTTTCTCAATTTTTAGCTAACCCTAAACATCATCTTTATCAAGGGGTACAAGGAATCCCAGAACTACAAGAATTAATTATTAAAAAGCTTCAAACCGATAATAATATTTCCCTAAGTTCCCAACAAGATATTATGGTAACAGCAGGGGGAAATATGGCCTTTATGAATGCGCTGTTAGCCATTACCTCAGCAGGGGACGAAATTATTTTAAATCTTCCCTATTATTTTAATCATGAAATGGGAATCATGATGGCAGATTGTAAGCCTGTATATGTACCAACCGATAGCAACTATCAATTGCAACTCGATTTACTAGAAGCTGCAATTACCCCTAAAACTCGTGCCATTGTGACTATTTCTCCTAATAATCCTACAGGAGTTGTTTATCCTGAATCTTCCCTACGGGCAGTTAATCAACTCTGCAAAGAAAGAGGCATTTATTATATCCATGATGAGGCTTATGATTATTTTACCTATCAAAAAGACAGTTATTTTTCCCCCGGTGCAATTCCTGATAGTGAGCAGCATACTATCTTATTGTATAGCCTCTCAAAAGCTTATGGAATGGCAAGTTGGCGGATTGGATATTTAGTTTTTCCTAAGCATTTAAAAGAAGCGTTAGCCAAAATCCAAGATACTTTTTTAATCTGTCCCCCTGTTATCTCCCAATATGCAGCCCTTCAGTGTCTAAACCTTGGTAAAAGTTACTGTCAACCCTATCTAAAACAAATCAATGAAGTCCGTCAGATTGTTTTAGAAAAATTAAATGCGCTTCAAGATTTTTGTACGTTAATCCCCACTCAAGGGGCTTTTTATGTCTTTCTAAAAATCAATCAACCCATTGATGATTTTACGTTGGTTAAGTATTTAATTGAACATCATAAGGTAGCTGTTTTACCCGGAAACACCTTTGGACTCAAAGATGGTTGTTATTTACGTATTGCTTTTGGCGCACTGCAAAAAGAAACGGTTTCTGAAGGAATTGATCGGTTAGTAACAGGAATTACAGCTTTTATCAGTAAACAGTAAACGGTTATCAGGTGTCAGTGATTGAGGTAACGTTATGGTTAGAATACCTAAAATCGGAGCTAAATATTACTTGCTATGAAGTCAATAAACATTCATTAAAGCAAGCCATGCTGATGTATCTACAAAAACTTTATTCATAACTATTCTTTTCGTTTAGGTTTTCCATGAATATAGTGATCATGCTGATAGGATAAATACTGAATCCCTGTACTGACTTGACATTCTTCTAAGATGTCATCTAATTCATCCCAAAAATCACTCTCTTGGGCTTCTAGTTTTTCCAAAATCATGTTAGCATACTCATCCTGCTTAGATTCAGGCAAGTCTTTCACTAAGGCAATCGCTTTTTCTAATAACTTAGTCATGTCGTCATCCAGAATGGTTTTATTGACTGTACTGCACAATTATAGAAAATGCTATATACCCTTTTTAGATATGGATTGATAATAAGTATGAACAGAAAATTTTAACATTAGGTGAAATTCTCAAGTGTTTAACCCTTGATAACATTCATAAATATGCAGGAACGACATACATCAAAATTCCCTAAATGCGATCGCTAACGACTGTAGTGGATCGGGATTGGGTATCATAATTTATAATTTTTTCCCCTTGCTTATTTAACAAAGTACCCACTACAATAACGAGAAATTAACTGGCATAGTAAGTAATTATGTGGATTCGTCAATCAACCGATCTCATTAGTAAAGTGTTGTCTCCTGCGGTAAAACTGTGGTTGCGATCGCAAGTAGAACAAGTAGAACAGTTACAATTCAAGATTAATGGTCAAGATCGGCAAATTTTAAGAGGATATATTCCCACCGTCTCCTTAGAAAGTTCCCAAGCAGTTTATCAAGGCTTACATCTTGGAGATATTCAACTGCAAGGAACGAATATTCGCATTAATATTGGTCAAGTTTTACGAGGAAAACCCCTCAAATTATTAGAACCCATCTGGTTAAAAGGGGAAGTTTATTTAACAGCAGACGATCTACAAGCCTCCTTATCCTCTGCCTTATTAATATCAGGGTTAAATGATTTATGGCAACTTATACAAGATAATTTAGAGTTAGACAAAACTGATAAAGACTGTGCCATAGAATGGCAGTCTCTTCAACTAGATACCGCACAATTTGACCTCTTAGGACAATTAAAAATAGGGGATCAATCATCCATTCCCCTTGAAATTGAGTCAGGGTTAACCTTAATTAATTCCCATACATTGGGACTTAAACCAAAGCAAATTAAGGGACTTTCTCCCTCTAGCAGCGCAGTTTTACCAGAAACAGAAATTCCTATTGATTTAGGCAAAGAAGTGGATCTTCATGCTTTGGAAGTCACCTCAGAAGGAATTTTTGCCGCCGGACAATTTGTAATTCGTCCTTAAAAAACAGCTTAGTTAAGCTAAGACGCATTTAAACTGAGTCTTGGGTATTTTAGTACAACTCCCAACTTCCAACTCCTCACTCCTCACTCCCTACTTCCAACTCCCTTACAGTCTTCACATACCAATTTAGGTGATAAACAGTTTAACCGTTGAGGTATCCTATGACTCAAGATAAGAGTGATTTTTCCTTAGAACAAGAAAAACAATTATTGACTCGCTTACAAAGACTAGCTGATGGAATCTTTATGTTGGCCATGACTTTGATGGTTTTACAGTTTGATTTACCCAATCTTGATCAATCGTTATCGAGCGAACAAATTACTCAATTTTTATTAGCTCAACTTCCCGCACTTTATATTTATCTGGGAACATTCATTTTAATCGTTTTTTATTGGTTAAGTCATTTAGAGCAGTTTAAATATTATCGCAAAACAGATACCATTCATTTGTGGCTAAACTTACTCTCGTTAATGTTTGTTGTCCTGATTCCTTATGCAAATGACTTATCCAATCTAGAGGGACTTAATGTTCCGATTCAAATCTTTTATAGTCTTGATTTATTCCTTGTTGGTTTATTTTCTTGTTTGAGTTGGTGGTACGCTTCCAGCAATTATCGTCTAATTGATGATACCTTAGCGCAAGAATCTATTACTTATATAACCCTAGAAAGCTCAATCGAACCAATTATCTGTTTAGTCTCTATTCTGGTTTCTTTGCTCAATCCTATGTATTGGGATGCCAGCTTTTTCCTGATCATTCCGATTTATCTTTTACTAAATTGGTGGTCTAAAAAAAAATAGAGGCGTTTAATATAAACACCTCTAAATGATCATGAAAGGAATTTAAAGTCCCTTACTTAACAAGGGAGGTACTGATAACTGGTCACTAAAATGACCTCTATTTATTAGGTTGAGGAGTCATCCGTAGATAGGGTTTAACTTCAGTCACACCTTTAGGGAATTTCTCTTTCGCTTCATCAGTAGAAATGGAGGGAACAACCACACAATCATCTCCATCTTTCCAGTTTGCAGGGGTTGCTACTTGATGATAATCCGTTAACTGTAACGAATCAATGACTCGTAAGATTTCATCAAAATTACGTCCCGTACTCGCAGGATAGGTTAAGCTTAAACGGAGCTTTTTATTAGGATCAATGACAAATACCGATCTAATCGTTAGATTATTCAAAGAATTAGGATGAATCATTCCATAAAGATCAGCCACTTTACGATCTGGATCTGCGATAATGGGGTAATTTACCGTTGTCTTCTGGGTTTCATTAATATCATTAATCCAACCTTTGTGAGATGCCACATCATCAACACTTAACGCTAATACTTTCACATTGCGTTTTTCAAATTCAGGTTTAAGACTCGCAACTGTTCCTAATTCTGTGGTGCAAACAGGTGTGTAGTCAGCCGGATGAGAAAAAAGGACAACCCAGCTATCTCCTATCCATTCGTGGAAAGAAATCGTTCCTTCGCTCGTTTCTTGGTTAAAATCGGGAACAACATCCCCTAATTGAAGTGCCATAACTATACTCTCCATCTGAGGTGAACAAAATAATCAGCAACTTTCGATCCTGCCATAAAGGGGTGCAGCTATGGATGAGTGCTTAGAATGTCTTAACAATTTCTCAGAGAGTATAAAATTTAATTGATAAATTGGAAAAAATGATTCGTTTTCTGAAGTCCAAAATTGATGACTGATTGCTGCTATGATAGCCGACTGATCCTTTTATCGTTTATAGTGTTTCCTAGTCTCATGAGGCCAGCCTTGGTATCTTAACACCAGCCCCCTGCCTTCTCCCTTGCCTCATACCTATGAGAACTGCTATAAATAACCTGCTTATCCTTCAATTTATAATGAAACGTCGTCATTTTATTAGTAATAGTGCAGTGGGTGTAACCAGTGCGATCGCCCTAAATGCTTGCAGTCAACCTCAAACAGTGTCCACCAGCGATACCTTACCCACCCTTAAGTGGAATATGGCCACCAGTTGGCCAGAATCATTGGATACCATCTACGGTGGGGCGAAAATTGTCTGCGATCGCGTTAAACAACTCACTGGGGGTAAGTTTACCATTGAACCCTATCCAGCAGGTGCATTAGTTCCTGCGTTGGGAATTCTTGATGCAGTACAGCAGGGGACAGTCGAATGTGGACACACAGCCAGTTATTACTATATTGGCAAAAATCCTGCCCTTGGCTTTGGCACAGCTATGCCCTTTGGACTCACCGCGCAACAACAAAACGCATGGTTTTATCATGGAGGCGGGTTAGAAACCATGCACAAACTCTACAGCGACTTTAATGTCATCAATTTTCCAGCCGGTAATACAGGAGTACAAATGGGGGGCTGGTTTAAGCAGGAAATTCAGGGACTTAGTGATTTGAAAGGGTTAAAAATGCGAATTCCGGGGACTGGCGGGGAAGTCATGTCCCGTTTGGGGGTAAATGTTCAGGTTTTACCGGGGGGCGATACCTTTTTTGCTTTAAATACAGGGGCAATTGATGCGGCGGAATGGGTTGGTCCTTACGATGACGAAAAATTAGGCTTTAATAAAATTGCTCAATATTATTATTATCCCGGCTGGTGGGAACCGGGGGCAACTTTAGAAGTACAAATTAATAAAACCCAATGGGAACGATTACCTGAATCTTATCAAGCAGCGTTACAAACGGCAGCCATGGAAGCCAATTTGAATATGTTGGCACAATACGATGCCCTAAACCAAGACGTTTTACAACGATTAATTGAAGGCGGAACTCAGTTAACCCCTTATCCAACGGATGTGTTAGAGGCAGCAAAAAAGGTATCTTTTGAATTGTTAGAAGAAAATGCCAGTAAGGATGGCACATTTAAGGAGGTTTATGAAAGTTGGAAACAATTTCGTCAACAGATTTATCAATGGCATAGTATTAATGAGTTGAGTTTTGCCTCTTTTTCTTTTGAGAATCCTTAACTTTTTGCCTTACTTTCGTCCAAAGTCGGCAGGAATTTCTCCCCATACAGGCGTTTGCCATTTTAAGATCGGATTAGAATAAGAATTCATTTCTAGCCAGTTTAACGCTTTATCTAGTAGGGTAAAAATTTCCTGATTGCTTACGTCTTGCTGTAACGTTGTTTTGACTTTCTTATTCTTAACCCATTTAATTGCGGTTGCAGAATCTGAATAAATCGGGATCATT
This sequence comes from Microcystaceae cyanobacterium, assembly GCA_051439375.1. Lineage (GTDB taxonomy): Bacteria > Cyanobacteriota > Cyanobacteriia > Cyanobacteriales > Microcystaceae > JBGTGT01. The sequence continues at coordinate 32,826 of JBFRWB010000133.1, read as the reverse complement.
TTATCCTGTTGTTGAAGATAAGTAAGTCCATGAACAATAGCTAGGAATTCACCCAGATTATTTGTTCCTTTTGACATTGGCCCTTTGTGAAAAAGTAACTTACCCGTTGCAGTATCAACCCCTTGATATTCTACATCCCCCGGATTTCCAATACAAGACGCATCAACACAAATACTCTCCTGTATAATGTTATTAGGAATTGTTAAAGGTTGTTTAGGTTTAGGTTCAGTGGGGAACAGTGGAAGCTGTTTAGTGAGTCCCAACGCTTCTTCAGCTTCTCCTCTAGTTTTAAAAGATTTATATCTTGCTCCCTTAAAACCGTCAACTTGCTTTTTACAGTCATCCCAATTAGTAAAGATTCCTGTTTTTCGACCTTCCCAAACTACATAATACTTTTTAGCGGGCATAATTAATTATCCTGTCCTGTGTTAAAGCATCTTTATTATAAAATTAATGAGCGACATCCTCTTATAAAACCTAATGAGCGACATCCTCTTATAAAATCTAGTGAGCGAGACGCTCACATTTCTTAACCCTAAAAGACTTGGAAAGATTGAACCACTCTCTCAAATAAAGGTTTTACCGTTGACCAACGATTTTGTGGTGTAGAAAGATTAAAGGTGTAAAGTTTTCCTCGATTAATGGTAACATTAGCTATATCATGACGGCTTTTATTGTTCGGTAGCTTCACCTGATACTCTAAATTATAATAAGTTTTTCCTTGATTTTCATAACTTCCTGCTCGAATTAATTCTCCTTCTCGTTCCACATCAGAATTACTATTAATCTCTTTGAGAAAACGATAACCTACCTCTGAAGGTGTGCCTAAATCTTTAACTGTTTTTGCATTCTCTATCGGATTGATAATAACACTTAAATTTTCGGTTCTTGCCACCAAATCATGAAAAACCGTATCAACACCTTCTGAAGTTTGTTCCATTTTTACCTGAATCCAACCATCAGGATAGAGAAATTGATAGCCATCTTTTGTATCAACATAGCTTTGGACACCCGTTAATACAGCATTACAGCTACTTAAAAAAATACTAAGAATTAAAACACAAGTAATGAAAAAAGAATAAAACATGATAATTTAACCAATTCAACATAGATTCAGAGTTTGTCAGATATAGGGTTAAGCGTAAATCAAAGTTTTAACCCTATACACAATTTTTATTATCTCATGTTTGGTTAGATTTGATCACATTATTATCAACGGAGACTTGAGCATTAGTTAATGTGGTTGAAGCATCTAAATCCCCCTCCCTAATATGGGGGACTTTTTTTAAAGTTAACTTAAAACTCGAATCCGTCGTTGTCGAATCAATGCGGCAAATATAGCACTGGTAGCAAACATTAATAGAGAATAGATTGCAGCAGGAATTGCCATATTAGGATTATTCAAAAAAGTAGGCGAACTAGCGATCGCAATAGCTAGTGTACCATTTTGGATACCAACTTCTACCATAATCGCTTTGCTACTTGCTCCATTTAAGCCACTAATGACTGCTAAACCATACCCTAAAAGCATAGTTAAAATATTTAAAACTAGGGTTACACCACCTACTTGTAAAAAGAAACTGAGAACATTCTCTTGTTCTTTAACCAGTAATCCTACAATAATTAAGCCCAAGAAAAACAAAGATAACCACTTAACTTGCTTCTCAATTGTTGCTGCTAAGTTTGGGTAATGATGATGAATTAACATTCCAAAACTCACAGGAATTAGAGTAATAGCTGCAATCTGAATAATCGTTTCAACAAAGGGTAATTGTAACCCAACTTCTCCCCCCATAAATTTCTGCATTGCTAAATTAATTACTAAAGGAATCGTAAAAACGGTGACTAAACTACTGATAGCCGTTAAAGTAATAGATAAAGCAACATGACCTTTAACTAAATAGGTGATCAAATTAGAGGTAGGACCACCGGGACAAGCAGCAAGAATAACAACTCCTACAGCCAATTCGGGAGAGAGAGGAAACAAAATTGCTAATAAAAAGCCAACAAGGGGAACAATCAACAATTGAGCGATTAAACCCGTAATAACGGCTTTGGGTTCGACTAGGATACGTTGAAAATCTTTTAGTGTTAATCCCAGTCCCATCCCTAACATAATAATAAACAAAGCTAGGGGAAGAACGACACTGGTTAAAATATTTGACTCCATCACACTGACTGTTGATTTTATAAGGTTTGGTCGCTATTCTACAGGATCACTTATAAAATGGCTAGTGTTGCTATGGAGATATTTTTACTTTCCTAAAATCGTTACCCATACTGGTGTTAATTAATGTTCATTAAAGAGAAATTTAGATAAAACAACGCCGCCAAAAACAACAGGTAAAACAAACCAAGCAGTGGATTCAGGAACAGCAGTAGCAGATAAAGAAGCAGTTACAAGAGCATCCGTTAGACTAATCGTAAAATCAGTATTGGTTGCGAAAAGATCAGTGGTTGTTTCTGAAGTAATTAGAGTCGCATCAAACAAGGCCGTTAGGTTTGAAGAGGCAACGTTATACTGACATTTAATATTAACACACTGGGATAAGTTAGAATTAAAACCCGTTAATTCAACAACAGGAACTTCTAAAACGGGATCTGAATTAATGTATTCAAAATTAAAATTAGTTAAAAATCCTTCATCAGAAGAAGCTATTCCAGTGCCAACAAATGTGGTAATATCAATATCATTGAGGATGACAGATTGACCATTCACTTCTAATTCTTGTGGAAAAAAGCCCGCTAGTAAAGGTTCAATGGGAATTGAACTGTCACCATCAGCTAAACTCAATAAAATTTCCTCTTGAGTCAAAGGCAAATCAACAGTGTCGTCAACAGTAATAGTTTGTAAGCCAACGTTGCCGAGTGGGGGATTAGTAATTATTCCAAAATCAATTGTTATTCCTCCTTGAAAACTGACAGGATAAGCATTAGCCTCCGAATTAAGCCAAACAGCAGAAGAGACAACGGCTAAACTTATTGCTACTTCAAAAGTTCGCTGACAAGGTAACTTAATCATCGATAATAACATCTCCATTTCATAAAACTCTTCTTTCCCATTCTAGAATTCATATCAATAATAATTAGTAAAACTTTCGATTTTCTTAAACTTATAGCAAATTTTATTTTTTCAATGTGCTTTTTTCAAGGTAATAACCGTTAATTCTGGAGGACAAAATAAACGCCCTGGAAAGTAACTGCCTAAGCCTCGATTAACATATAATAAATTATGCCCAATGGAATGTAACCCTTGCGCCCATTGCCAATTTTTTACCACATGAGAACACTCTTTCCAGATAGGAATCATCTGTTGAATAAACGGGGGAATATAGGGTCGCAAATTGGTTAAGATTGAGGGAAATGTTCCTAAAAAGGGTAAAGCCAATTGTCCACCGTGGGTATGTCCCGATAATTGCAAGTCAACTCGCCATTTGGCTAGAATTTCGGCTGTATCTGGGTTATGGCACAGTACTAAACGGGGTATTTTAGGGTCTATTTGGGATAATATAGGGTCAGGATCAAATTCATTTGACCAATAATCCGCTAACCCAATAATGGGCAATTGATCCCCCAATGGTGTAACAATTTGATTGCATAAAACTTTAATATTAATACTCTCTAAAGCATTAGAAACCATGGTTTTAGACAGGGGATAATAACAATCATGATTCCCTAAAACAGCATAAATTCCGAAACGACTATGAAACTCTTTTAATCTCAGAATCAATCGCCAAATGGGTTGGGGATGAGTCGTAATATAGTCTCCTGTTAAAATAATTAAATCAGGGTTTTCTTGATTGGTTTTAACAACAACTTCTCTAAGTATTTGCTCTGATAGTGAAGTTCCATCATAGTGAAAGTCTGAGAGTTGAACAATTTTGATACCTTGTAAAGAAGGGGATAAATCAGCGATCGCAACTGTGATTTGTTCAACTTTTAATGGTTCAATTAGCAGTGGACTTAAGCGACTAGACATATTAAGAAATTCTAAAGTAGTTGTGACTTAAAAAGTCCATTACTTTCATTATAGCGATTCTCTTAAAATGACGAATAAATTTATTTTTGGTCAAATCCCTATCTTAAGGATAGGAAAGAATACTTTAAATTTTTAAGTAGTGATTTTATAATGGAGACTGAAATGTTATTATGTTAATAATTTAACGGTTAAATTTTACGACAATCTACAAGACAAAAGGTAAATCAATGACTAAAGATTCCTTAGATGAAGACCCTATCGTTATGGATGAGGATACCCCAGAAGATGAAGATAGTGGGGGGTTATATCCTTATGATCCCACTAAAGATAAAGAGGATATTGATATTCGAGAAGATCCGCAAACAGTTTTTGAGTTAATTAGGAAATATAAGCAAGGAAAGCTAATTATTGATCCTGATTTTCAGCGTAATTTAGTTTGGGGAATTGAACAAAAAAGCCGTTTTATTGAGTCGGTAATTCTTAATTTTCCTTTACCTCCTTTATATGTTAATCAATCGAAGGATGGAAAATACATTATTGTCGATGGTTTACAAAGAACAACGACATTATATCAATTCATGGAAAATCCTAAGTTTGAACTAAAAGGGTTAAAAGCGTTACCCCATTTGAATGGTTATACCTTTGATGGTTTAGCAGAATTAGCAGGAGATTATCAAGCAAAAATAGAGGATAAAAAGTTAACCTTATATACGATTCGTCTTTCGGTTTCTTCTAAAGTTGTCTATGATATTTTTAATCGGATTAATACAGGAGGAACGCAGTTAAATCGGGAACAAGCAGTAAAGCAAAAGTTATCACTCGTTTTGAATTAGCACAACAAATTTTAGGAGAGATGTAACAATGTTAACTAAAATTACTCTAACTAATTTTAAATGTTTTCGAGAAGCGACTGAATTTCCCTTAAGTAAGGTTAATTTATTAACAGGAATTAATAGGAGAGAAAAATCAACCCTTTTACAATCTCTTTTATTAATGCGTCAGTCTGTTGACCAAAGTTATTTAACAAAGGAAATATTTTTAAATGGACATTATGTTAGGTTAGGAACTTTTCAAGATATTTTAAACAGTCATTCAACACAAAATAGCAATATTATCTTTAATTATCAATTTACAACCCTTTTGTCAAATGATAAGATAGATAAACATCGCCTAGTTCAAGATATATTAGAGTATAGATTATCTAAACAAGAGCAGGACGATATGGTGGCTAAACTAGATAGGATCTTATATTCATATTACGAGATAAATCACAGAAAATTGCTTTTAAAAATATTCTTTTTAATAAGCTAAACCCGATAGAATGGAGAAAAGAAATAATATCTAATGAATCAGATCATTTTGATTGTGTAATGATAGATAAAAGTTATAAAGATGCAAAAGATACCAGTTTAGCTGAAGTCACTGAAAGACAATTGCAAAACCAGACTCAGATTTATCTTGTGATTAATTTTAGTCAATCTAGCTTTAACTGTCCCCATGTTGATATTTTAGACTGTTGTACAATTACCGTTATTAAAAATAATGATGAGATTAACCCAATTGAACTAGATAGCGTTGATAATAAAACAGGATTAGAAAACTGGATTAAAGCAAAAATCTTGTTATATGATAGTAATTCAAACTATCCACCTAGAGATGACCAAACAATTTTAGTTAAGCCAACCAGATTTACAAAAACCCGTCAAACACCATATCAAGGAAGAAGCATTTATCTTGAAATAGACACCCAAAGATATTGGTATGTAGATAATTTTCATTATGGTTTAGCAGCACATTTAGAAGTCTTTGATGCCCAAGGAAACCATTTAGGTGAAGCAGATATAGAGGGGAATCTTGATACCTCAAAACAAGATTCTAATAAACACCTCAATCTATAAAATAGGTATTGGCGAACAGTAGCCCCCTTGCATAAATAATGAGTCAATTAATTTAATACTGTTTAGTTAAGATAACTTCCATAAATATAGCCTACGATTTTTTCTTCCCCCTCTTCTCCATCTCCCCACACTCCCCCCTCTCTCCCACACACAGATTTTTGTTATCCGAATAGTATGGACTTTTGGCTTACTTGTACAAGAATCTCATCAAAAAGTATCTTCCCATAAGTCCCCTAGCATCCTAAACTTGACTTTGAGTGGTCAGCAGTCGAGAGGTTATCCCCGTGAAAAACGTTTTAGCAATTATCCTTGGTGGCGGCGCAGGAACACGCCTGTACCCCTTAACGAAATTACGCGCCAAACCAGCCGTTCCCTTAGCTGGTAAGTATCGTCTCATTGATATTCCCGTTAGTAACTGTATTAATTCCGAGATTACGAAAATTTATGTGCTAACGCAGTTTAATTCTGCCTCATTAAACCGCCATTTAACCCGTAGTTATAGTTTTTCGGGCTTTGAAGATGGATTTGTCGAAGTCTTAGCCGCCCAACAAACCGCGGAAAATCCCGGATGGTTTCAAGGGACTGCCGATGCAGTGCGTCAGTACCTATGGTTATTTGACGAATGGAATGTAGATGAGTATCTGATTTTATCAGGTGATCATCTCTACAGAATGGACTATGGTGCATTTATTCAACGCCATCGGGAAACCAACGCTGATATTACCCTTTCCGTTGTTCCTATCGATGATAAACGGGCTTCTAGCTTTGGCTTAATGAAAATTGATAAGAATGGACGTGTCGTTGATTTTAGCGAAAAACCCAAGGGAGAAGAACTGAAGAAAATGGAGGTTGATACTTCTATTTTAGGGCTAAATGCAGAACAGGCGAAAAAAAGCCCCTATATTGCCTCAATGGGTATCTATGTCTTTAAAAAAGAAGTTTTAAGAAGGTTAATTGCAGGAAATCCTAAACAAACCGATTTTGGGAAAGAAATTATTCCTACCTCAGCCGAAGATTACAATTTACAAGCTTACCTATACAAAGGTTATTGGGAAGATATTGGAACAATTGAGTCTTTTTATGAGGCAAATTTAGCCTTAACTCATCAGCCTACTCCGCCTTTTAGCTTTTATGATGATGTTTCTCCGATTTATACCCGTCCTCGTTACCTTCCCCCCACTAAGATTTTAAATTGTCAGGTAACAGAATCGATGATTAGTGAAGGGTGTATCGTTAAAGACTGTCGCATTCATCACTCTATTTTAGGGATTCGTAGTCGGATTGGTCCCAAGTGTACGATTGAAGATACCATGGTGATGGGGGCTGATTTTTATGAACCCAAGGATAAACGAGATGCTTTAATCAAAGAAGGAAAGATTCCCGTAGGAATTGGGGAAGGAACAACGGTTCGCCGTGCGATTGTCGATAAAAATGCCCGTATTGGCAAAAATGTCATGATTGTTAATAAAGAAAATGTTGAAGAATCCAATAAAGAAGATCAAGGATTCTATATTCGTAATGGGATTGTGGTGATTCTCAAAAATGGGGTTATTTCTGATAATACTGTGATTTAGAACATCATTTTCTTTCTATTCTTTTTCCCTGTCTCTTCTGAAGTTGATTCACTTTAGCTTAGAGATGGGGAAGTATGTTTAAAAGTAGTTCGGAGGTCAAAACGGTAACTTCTTTGTAGGAGAGAAAGGCTTTCGCCCATTAAGCTGCAACTTCTGACGCACGTTAAGATAAATAGACAACCCTTCGCGTAGTCTAAATTCCACATTTTTTATGACTGCTATTTCTTCTCTTTCCTCTCAAGGCACTGACTCTAACCATGAGGTAATCTATCCTCAAGGTGAATTATGGAGTGATGAACCCCCATTGGAAACTTATTTACACCTCAATCAAATTTATATCCTGCTAAAATCTTTAGAACAATTATGGCAAGATAGGGACGATTTCTTTGCTGCGGGCAATTTAACGATTTACTATAGTCCCAATCAGAAAAAATCAGAAGATTTCCGAGGCCCCGATTTTTTTGTGGTACTAGGGACAAAGAGAAACCCCCCGCGTAAAAGTTGGGTGGTTTGGCAAGAAGACGAAAAATATCCCAATATGATAGTAGAAATTCTCTCTGATAGTACCGCTAAGACGGATAGGGAAGAAAAAAAGCAACTTTATCAAGATACGTTTCAAACACCCGATTATTTTTGGTTTGACCCTTATACCTTGGAATTTCAAGGCTTTACTTTAATCAATAAGAAATATCAACCCATTGAACCCAATGAACAAGGATGGTTATGGAGTGAACAATTAGGATTATATTTAGGAATTTATGAGAACCAATTAAGATATTTTACCCTTGATAGAGAATTAGTGCCAAAACCTGAAGAATCCACTATTAAAGAACGTCAAGGGAAAGAATTAGCACAGCAACGCGAAGCAGAGGAACGTCAACAAAAGGAATTGGCCTTGCAACGGGAAGCATTAGCTTTGCAACGGGAAACAGAGGAACGTCAACAGAAAGAACTTGCAGAGCAAAAATTAGCCCAAATGAATGCTAGATTGAAAGAATTAGGCATTGAATTAGATTAGATGAGTTCAGAGTTCTCAACTCCATTGTAAGAAGACTTTATGCGTTAACCGCTTGTTACAAATTTAAGAAATACAACAAACCTTAACTGCCACAAACTATAATTCAGTAAAATTATGGAAGATGAGAAAGAAAGAGGATGATTCTCTATGTTCTTCGACACCCCTTTGGGATTACATAAATCTCAGCATAGACTTTACCGTAGTGGATGGCAACTGCTCTCTCAGGTCTCACTTATCGTCATAGCTATTGATGCGTTTGTTCATGGGTTGTTACATCAACATTGGCTACCCTCAAGCATTACCTTCTCATCTGTTTTCATTGTCTGTATCAAGCTGATTTATGATGCAAAAGGGGTTAGGAATGCATTCAATGTTTATTTTAATTTTGATCGTTTTAAAAGTATAGAACAGGAACTCCAAGACAAGTTAGAAGAATTTGAGAACTTTATGACCCATGCACCGATACTCGCTTGGGTGGTTGATAAGGATGGAATCGTTCACTATGGCAATAATCATTGTTTGGAGTTTTTAGGAAAAGCAAAGAATGAGGTGATTGGTCAATCTATACATAACCTACTTCCTGATGATATGGCTTGGCAAGATCGTCGCCATAATCAACAAGTTATTGATACTCAGGCTATCTTAGAAACAGAAGAAACAGGAATTGACTCAAAGGGTAAAATTCATCATTATCATGTTTGTAAATTTCCCATTCACCATAGACAAAAAAATATCTTAGCGGGTGGGGTTGCTTTAGATATAACTGAGAAATATCAAGCTAAAATTGACTTAGAAAAAGCGAAAGAAAAGTACAAACGCTTAGTCGATGAGATTGGGCATCAGTTTCTAGTTTATAGTTACGATTTATCCCTAAATATTACCTATGTTAGTAATAACTTTGAGGAAATTTTTGGTATGAGGAAAGAGGCAATTATGGGGCAGAAATGGCCGGATACCATTGACTGGTTGCCAGATGATCTAGAAGAATCCCTTGTTTTTACTCAGTTAGTACGAGAAAATAAAATAGATAAGTACAGTGGTGAAATGCGCTTTATTCATCCTGATGGCCAACAGCGTTTAATCCGTTACTTTGAGCATACAATTCGGGATAAGAAGAATAATTTTATAGCCACAGAAGGTATTTTACAAGATATCACTCAGGACAAGGAAGATAAGAGTCAATTAATAGACAAAAAACAACAATTAGAAAGCAAATTAACCCAACTCGATCACAGAAATAAAGATTTAGTTTTACTCAGTGAATTGAGTGATTTCCTGCAATCTGCTAACTCAGTGACAGAAGCTTGGAAAATTATGCCAAGGCTTCTACAACCCCTTTTTCCTGATTGTTCAGGTTGTATCTTTATGAATGATTCAACGGGTGAACACTGTCAAAAAATTGTGAGTTGGGGAGAGTTAGCACCACCAATTAAAAGCTTTACTGTTAATAGCTGTTGGGCGTTACGTCGAGGCCGAATGTACCTCTGTGAACCTCAACAATCAAGTGCCTTTTGTGGTCATCAAGAACTCTGTCCAACTGTCAGCCGGACTCTATGTATTCCTATTTTATCTAATCAAGAAGTTTTTGGCTTATTATTTCTTTGTACGGCGATTCCTGATGCACTGTCGGAAACCAAACAACAACTGGCTCGAACAACCGTAGAACAAATTGGACTAGCAATTTCTAATTTACAACTACGAGAACAATTGGAAAGACAAAGTATCATTGATCCCCTAACTGAATTGTATAACCGTCGTTACTTAGATACTTTTTTGTCCAAAGAATTAGCCCGTGCTAGACGCGAAAATTATTCTGTAGGGATTATCATGCTCGATGTTGATCACTTTAAACAATATAACGATCTTTATGGGCATGATGCAGGAGACTTTGTTCTAAAAACCGTGAGTCATTTACTCAATATAAAAGTTCGTCACGAAGATATTGCTTGTCGTTACGGTGGGGAAGAAATGACCTTAATTTTGCCCAATGCTTCCTTAACTGATACCCAAAAAAGAGCCGAAGAAATTCGAGTTTCCCTCAGTCAACTGGTCTTGAATTATCAAAATCAATCCTTAAATCAATTAACCGCTTCCCTTGGGGTTGCTGCGTTTCCCGAACATGGTGATCAATGTTCTACTTTACTACAATCGGCCGATACGGCTCTTTATCAAGCGAAAGCGACAGGACGAAATCGAGTAATTGTTGCTAATTAAAAGGCTAATGGGTTTTTCCCATTCACCGAAAATTTGGGTTTAAAGCCTCCTCTTTATAAATTAAATGATTAGATTAATTAATCCTTAATCAACCCTTAACCCTAACATTACCTTATCCTTGGATATATTCCAGTAGAATAGGGGAGATACTTGCTCAATTGAAGTATTTAACCTTATCCATCGTTTAATTTACCATTAATTTATTACTACAATGCTATTAAATCCCACAGAGACAGTTAAACTCTATCAAACCCACGGCTCTCCTAAAATTTTTCAAGCAGGAGAAATTATCTTTAAAGAGGGGGATCAAGAAACCATTATGTATGGCATTATTGAAGGGTCTGTCGAGATGCAAATTCAGGGTAAAGTCATCGAAACCATCGAACAAGGAGATGTATTTGGTATTGGCGCAATGGTTCATGCTGATCATAAACGAACTTCAACAGCGATCGCAAAAACCGATTGTACATTAGCCTTTTTAGATAAAGAACACTTTCTCTTTGCTGTCCAACAAACCCCTTTATTTGGCTTAGAAACCCTACGCAGTTATTCAGATCGGTTTCGTCGTCTGAAAGCTGACTTATAACTTGAGCAAAATAAAGAATAGAAAAATGAAATTAAATTCTTAGCTAACGTCTAAGAAACAAGGTATAAGGAATGGGGGATTAGATCCTGAATTTACCCTCTAAAACCTAACACTTGAGCTTTAACCATTATGTATATCGAAGAAATTGTTGCAGCCGAAATGATTGACTCTCGCGGAAACCCAACCGTAGAAGCGTTGGTGACGCTCGAAGATGGCACAATGGGCAGTGCATTAGTGCCTTCTGGGGCATCTACGGGGGAAAAAGAAGCTGTTGAACTCAGAGACGGGGATAAAACCCGTTATGGCGGGAAAGGGGTCTTAAAAGCCGTAGAAAACGTCAATGGAAGCATTGCACCCGAATTAGTGGGAATGAATGTGACCGAACAACGGTTAATTGACCAAACCATGTTAGAACTCGATGGTACACCCAATAAAGCCAAATTAGGCGCAAATGCCATACTATCTGTTTCTCTTGCTGTGGCTAAAGCTGCGGCTAATTACTTAGAAATTCCCCTTTATCGCTATCTTGGGGGAACAAATGCCAGCTTATTGCCTGTTCCTTGCATGAATGTCATTAATGGAGGGGCTCATGCCGATAATAGCATTGACTTCCAAGAATTTATGATTGCCCCCCACAATGCACCGAACTTTACAGAAGCCATTCGCATGGGAGAGGAAACCTTTCATGTCCTTAAAGGATTGCTGAAAAAGAAAGGTTATAGTACAGGAATCGGAGACGAAGGCGGATTTGCCCCTGATTTAAAATCAAATGAAGAAGCAATGGAATTTATTATGGAAGCCATTGCAGCCGCCGGCTATAAACCGGGAGAAGATATTTCTATTTGTCTAGATCCAGCGACTTCTGAACTATGTAAAGACAAAGAAGGTGAATATTTGTTCTTTAAGTCGGATCAATCAACAAAAAGCTCAGAAGAAATGGTTAAATTATGGGAAGATTGGGTCAATAAATATCCGATTGTTTCTATAGAAGACGGTTTAGGAGAAAATGATTGGGAAGGCTGGAAAATGCTTACCGATGCTATTGGCGGCAAAATTGAACTGGTTGGGGACGATTTATTCTGTACCAATCCTAAAATCGTAGCTGAGGGAATTGAAGCTGGAATCGCTAATTCTGTCTTAATTAAAGTCAATCAGATTGGTAGCTTAACAGAAACGTTAGATACCATCGAATTAGCCACCAAAAATAACTATAAATGCTTTGTTTCCCATCGTTCGGGTGAAACGGAAGATACAACAATTGCCGACTTAGTTGTTGCTACAAGCGCAGGACAAATTAAAACTGGTTCGGGGTGTCGAGGGGAACGGATTGCTAAATTCAATCAATTACTACGAATTGAGCGAGATTTAGGAACAGCCGCCCGTTTTGCAGGTAAATCTGCCTTTAGCTAAACTTTTCTAGTAGGGTGCATTATACCCAACCTTAATGCACCTTCACTCATCAAGCTTGAAAAGGTTACTTTTTCCTACACTAAAGTTAATGATATGGCTTGGTTAATAATTGCTGTTTGATTAACTATTTCTGTTAATTCCTCTGGGTCATATTTTCCTTCAAATGCTTCCTTTACTGCGCCTCATAATAGTAGTAGTAAATCTCTTAAGGTGAATAATTCTTCCATATTGACTAACTCCATCTATAGTATTGGTTAACGTTTCTTGTAATGATTACACAAGCGTAGCAAGTTTTCCCTGTTAATTCCAATCATTTTCTGCTTGTTTTAAAACATAGTTAGCCACCGTTTCAATCTCGGTTGCGCTTAAGCGATCGCTATAAGCAGACATTACACCTTTTCCATTAGATACAATATTCATCACAGCCTCTAATGTATCCATTTTATATCGTGTTAAGGCTTTTTTCTTTAAGGTTTTTCCCCGCCGAATGATATTACCCCCATTAAGATGGCAACCCGCACAATTGGTTTCAAAAATTTTAGCACCATTTACGGTTTCTGTGGCATAAACGGGTGCGATCGCTATTCCTAACACTAAACAAAAAATTAATAATAAGGCACAAATTTTGGTGGGCATAGATTGTTTTAGAACGATTAAACGTTTTATGATTATAGCAGTTTTTAGGTGGGGTTAAAATAATCTTGAATTTATCAAAAAATATCAAAATCTATAACATATTCTATAATGGTTTTTGGGTGGGAATCCCCACATCACGAGGAAATTTAGCAGGGGTTTTCTTAATTTTTTTTAGATAAAGACAATGACGAACACTCTGGCTTAAAGGAGTTGTAAAAGCCTCTTTATTTACCATTTTACCCCCTAATTGTTCTAACGCTTGACTTAATGTTACTTCTTCTTGCTCTGTCCATTGTCCTCGATATAATAAAGCAATACCGCCTATTTTTAATAAAGGAAGTGCATATTCAGCACAGACAGAAGCCTCAGCAACGGCACGAATCAACACTACATCATAACCATTGCGATAGTATTTCGATTGTCCTAAATTTTCAGCCCGATCAATAATTGTTTTAACATTATCAATGCCTAACTTATTAGATAATTCATCAATAAACCTAATTTTTTTTCGAGTGGAATCTAGTAAAGTGAGTTGCCATTGAGGAAAAATAATGGCTAAAGGAATGGCAGGAAATCCTGCTCCTGTACCAATATCAATGGCTCTTAATTGATTTAAACTTAATAACTTTGGGCTATAAAAAATAGGAGCTAAAGAATCCCATAAATGTTTCTCCCAAAAATCTAAGGGTTCAGTAATTCTGGTTAAATTAAATTTACGATTTCCGTCTAAAATTTCCTGATAAAGTCGGTTAAACTGTTGAAAATTTTGTTCAGTTGGTTGCCAATTCAAAGTAGCTTTCCAGAGTGGACTTAACCTTTGCCATTGTTCCATATTAACTAATAAAATCAATAAAAATTAAGCAGAGACTTTTAATGCAATTGGATCAATCGGGTTTAATTTTCCCTCATTAATTTTCCAACAGCGATCAGCTATTGCTAGTAATTCCCCTGAATCATGACTAACCACTAATAACGTCCAATGTTCCTTTAACTTTGCTAATAGTTTAGCCAACTGATTCCGCATTGACCAATCGAGTCCTGCAGTGGGTTCATCTAATAATAATAAATTAGGTTGACGGATTAATTGAACTGCCAAAGATAACCGTCGTTGTTGTCCCCCGCTTAAATTATCAGGAGACGTTTCTAAAGGAAGATGATCTAACCCAACTTCTTGTAAAGCTGACTTAATTTGATCGCTGCGAATTTCGGGATGTCCTAGACGTAATTCTTCTAATAAATTGTGACCACAAAAATGACGTTCGGGAAACTGAAACACTAACCCCCCTAGTTGCTGTAAATGAAGGGGAGTTAATAATTGGGTATTCCAAAAAATCTTACCCTTAGTTTGTTCAGCAAATCCTGCTAAAATTTCCAATAACGTAGTTTTCCCTGAACCCGAAGGTCCAATAATTAACCCTAATTCTTGGGGAGCTAACTCTAAGTTAACGTCCTGTAAAATAGGAGTTGGCGTTGCAGGGGGATGATAACTAATCTGTTGGAGAGATAACATTTTAAAAACTCGGTTGATCCTTAATCTAAAATCATTAATAATAGTAAGCATAAAGTCAACCCTTATCGTAATAATGGACATTTATAGACTTCCTGCTTTATCAGATAATTATATCTTTCTGCTTCACGATCCCCAAACTAAAACAGCAGCCGTCGTTGATCCCGCAGAACCTGAACCCGTTTTAACTCGTTTAAGGGAACTAAATGCCGAATTAGTCGCTATTTTCAATACTCACCATCACGGAGACCATGTGGGAGCAAATAATGCTCTGATGAGAGAATATCCTAATCTATGTATCTATGGTGGAAAGAAAGATCAAGGGAGAATTCCCTGTCAAAAAGTCTATCTCGAAGAAGGCGATCGCATCAATTTCGCCGGCCGGGAAGCTGAAGTCTTTTTTGTCCCCGGACACACTTACGGACATATTGCTTATTACTTTCCCCCTGTAGCTGATGATGGATATGGAGAATTATTCTGTGGAGATACGCTCTTTGCAGGGGGCTGTGGTCGGCTTTTTGAAGGAACACCGGCTGAAATGGTTAAGTCTTTGGGTAAAATTCGCAATTTGCCCGATAAAACTAGAATATGGTGCGCCCACGAATATACCCTCAGTAATTTGAAATTTGCCATTACGGTAGATAAGAACAATCAAGAGTTGCACAATCGCTTTGAACAGGTCAAAATTGCCCGTGAAAATGGAGAAGCAACTGTTCCCTCAGTTTTAGGCTTAGAGAAAGCCACAAACCCTTTTTTACGCTGGGATACTCCCGAATTACAAACTGCTATGAATCATCAAGAGGCAGTAAGGGTGTTCGGCAAATTACGGGGGATGAAAGATAATTTCTGATGATTGGTAGGCTGATCTTCTTTTGGGTTAGGAAACTTACATATTTGCTATCAAACTTATTCTATTAGAGTAGGTTAATGAAGTGAGCAACACGGTCTAAATTATCAGTATAGTGTAACTGAATTCATTGACTCAATCCTAACTCAAAATACGATAGAACTTAACGAATAGCTCGTTGATAGACTTGAGTGTCTAACCCATCCCCTTGATAAGCCGTTTGAGGATTTAAAGCACGTTGTAGCGCAATCACTCGCTGTCTGCTGTCAGGGTGAGTACTTAAGGCATTAATGTTACGTCCGCCTTGAGAAGCCAGTTTTTGCATAAAATTTACCATTGCAATCGGTGCATATCCCGCATCAGTCAGATTTCTTAATCCTACCTGATCAGCTTCTAATTCAGCCTCTCGACTATGGGGTAAATTAACAGCTAACTGTACTCCCAGTTGTACCATACGATTTTGATCCACACCTGCGGCCGACATCAACCCCTGCGAAACAGCCATATTCCGCATTTTATTAACAGAATGACGAGAGGTGATGTGAGCAATCTCATGAGCGATAACACTGGCTAATTCTGCTTCATTTTCAGCAGCAGCGATTAATCCAGTATTAATATAGACAAATCCTCCCATGGTGGCAAAAGCATTAACAGAACGATCTTCCACCACTTGAAACGTATAAGGAATAGTTGGACGAGAACTGGTTTTTACTAACCGTTGACCGATATAATTAACTATTTTAGGCAGCTTACGGTTACGAGATAAGCGAATTTCTCTCGAAGCGATGAGTTGCTGGTTAATTTGCTGTCCTAATTGAACTTCTTGGCGATCGCTTAGGGTAGAAAGCTGAATCACTTGCAATCCTTGAAATAGCCAAGGAACCCATTTCTGAGCAGCAGAAGGTTGAGGAATCGCAATAACAAGAATGGTAGCTAGGAATAAAGACAGAAATCGAGAGATTGGGCGCAATAACATTGGAGGAGAAGAATTAAATGATTCGTTTTTAGTTTTACTTTCACATTTTTTACTTTATAGAATCAATAGCAGGGATGTCAGTCCCTAAAAAAAGGGAATTAAAGGGAATAACCTAAGAGTAATTTAAAAAATATATACACAATACATACAATTACGATACCATTAGTAAGAAAGTCTAAAAATCTGTTTTATCGTCATTCCCAACCCTCTAACCACCTTGATTGATCAATCCTTAACCCTATCTCTCTCTGTATCTCCTCGCCAAATCATTAAAGGAGAAACCTGTCTTTCCCAGTCAGGAGAAGCGATCACTCGTTTAGGACAACGACCTCTCATAATCGCAGGAGAAACGACTCTCAGCCTCATTAAACCCAAATTGCAAGCCATACTTCCCACTTTCTTAGCGGATGAAGTATATAGCCCTGATTGTGCAGAAACCGCTTTAAACCGACTCAGACAAGCAGTTAAGCATCACCAAACAGACTTAATTATTGGTGTGGGTGGAGGAAAAGCCCTTGATACTGCTAAATTGGTTGCTTATCAATGCCAATTACCCATTGTTACGATTCCTACTTCTGGGGCAACCTGCGCTGCATGGACTGCTTTATCTAATGTTTACAGCGAGGAAGGAGCATTTCAATACGATGTCCCCCTTTCTTCTTGCCCTGACTTACTCATACTCGATTATTCCTTGATTCGGACAGCCCCCCAACGAACCCTTGTGGCTGGAATTGGGGATGCACTGGCAAAATGGTATGAAGCATCTATCAGTAGTGGGACTTCTCAGGCAAGCCTAACTATTGCAGCCGTACAACAGGCTAGGGTATTACGGGATCTATTATTACAGAAATCTGCGATCGCACTTAACCATCCAGAGGGAGAAGAATGGCGAGAAGTGATAGATGCAACCGTTCTTCTAGCGGGGGTAATTGGTGGTTTAGGTGGGGCAAATTGTCGCACGGTGGCCGCCCATGCAGTGCATAATGGGTTAACTCACCTTATGGAAACTCATGATATTTTGCATGGTGAAAAGGTTGCTTATGGTATTCTGGTGCAGTTACGCTTAGAAGAGATGATTCAACACAATCAGTTAGCCGCTTCTGCTCGTCAACAATTGTTGCAATTTTATCGTAGCATTGGTCTTCCTCAAAGTTTAGAGGATATGGGCTTAGAAAATCTGACATTAGCCCAATTACATCAAGTTGCTGCTATTACCTGTCAACCCCAATCTGACCTTCATCGTCTTCCTTTTTCTGTTTTACCTGAACAATTGATAGCAGCGATGGTTTCCACTTGCTGTCATCCTCATCAAGAAGAAACCGTCAAAGAGGCCTAATTGCTAATCATTCCACTCTCCTCTAGGGGGAACAGGTGGATTACGTCTAAAAGTACGAGTAAGGTCATCATCTTGGTTACGTTCTCCGTCTAACCATTGTTTAATCGCAGTTTCAATAATGCGACTCGGATCATTCGTTAGATGACGAATTTGTTCTAAGACTTCTGAGTCGAGATGAATCGAAATTTCTATTTTTTCAGCCATTCGCTGAGAAGACACAGCATTTTCGCTCATTACAATTACCCTCCATTTCTGTGTTTAATTCCATTTTACTATAGCCCTACCCATTCAGGTCAGGACATGAGTTATCCCGAATAGAGATTTAGATACAACCCGACAGAAATTTTTTGTTAAAAAAAACTGAAATTGTTTCCCCTGATTAATGAAAAGTGAAATAATTAGATTTAGGCGTCAAAATAGGCAAATTCTTATTAAGAAACAGTTAAGATTTGCCAAGCTTAATGTTATATAAATCATGCGCATCAGGAGACACTTATGTTTTGTGAACAATGTGAACAAACCGCCAGTGGAAATGGTTGCCATCAATGGGGAGCTTGTGGGAAAAGTCCAGAAGTCAATGCTGTCCAAGACCTATTAGTTTATTGTTTACGAGGATTAGCACCCGTTATTCTACAAGCAAAAAAATTGGGACTTGATACACATTCTGAAGATGTTTTTACCTGCGAAGCTATTTTCGCAACCATGACGAATGTAAACTTTAATCGCCGACGTTTTAGTGAATATATTCGCCATTGTATTGAAATCAAAGAACAATTAAAAGAGAAAATCAAAGGGATTAATCCTGACCCCATTAAATGGTCAGCCCTCACTAATTATGAACCCGACTGGGGGGAAAGTTTAGTTACTCAAGGACACAATGCTGCCTTACCATTCCTTAGCCAAGTATCAGGTAATAATGTCGATATTTTTTCCTTAAAATTAACCGTCTTATATGGGATAAAAGGATTAGCTTCTTATACCTTTCATGCCTATGAACTAGGTCAAGAAGACCCTAAAATTTATGACTTTATTCAAGCGGCACTTTCTAGCTTAGATCATGGTGAATTAGTTTTAGAAGACTGGGTTGATTTAGCCCTAAAAGTAGGAGAAATGAACCTCAAAGCGATGGAATGCCTAGACACTGGCCATACAAAAACCTATGGTCATCCTGTGCCTACCCCAGTTCCCCTTAACCCAAAACTAGGTAAAGCGATTCTGGTTTCTGGTCACGATATTAGACAACTAGAAGCTATTTTAAAGCAAACCCTTAATACAGGCATTACCGTCTATACCCATGGTGAATTATTACCTGCTCACGGTTATCCTAAACTAAAGGAAAACTACCCTCATTTATACGGTCACTACGGTACAGCATGGCAAAATCAAACCAAAGATTTCCATCATTTTCCCGGCCCCATTGTTGTCACTACAAATTGCTTAATGCCGCCTCATGAAACCTATGAAGATAAAATCTTTACAGTGGGTCCTGTAGGATACGAAGGCTTATCCTATTTAGCTACTGATGAGGCAGAGATTCCTAATTATACCCCTGTCATTGAAAAAGCCAATCAATTAGCAGGATTTACTGAAGAAAGCGAACCGAAACAAGTGATGGTGGGATTTGCTCGTAATACGGTGTTAAGTGTGGCGGATAAGGTGATTGAAGGGGTAAAAGGAGGTAAAATTCGTCATTTCTTCCTTGTGGGGGGCTGTGATGGGGCAAAACCGGGGCGTAGCTACTATACAGATTTTGTCGAACAAGTTCCCGAAGATTGTATTGTTTTAACCCTTGCTTGCGGTAAATTCCGCTTTTTTGATAAGGAATTAGGAACAGTTGAAGGCCTACCCCGTTTAATGGATGTAGGACAATGTAATGATGCTTATTCTGCTATCCAAATTGCGTTAGGGTTGGCTAATGCGTTTGAGGTTGGAGTCAATGAATTACCCCTATCAATGATTATTTCTTGGTACGAACAAAAAGCAGTTGCGGTGTTATTAACCTTGCTTTATTTAGGCATTGAAAATATTCGTTTAGGTCCGACTTTACCTGCGTTTCTTTCCCCTAATGTATTGCAGTTATTGTCAGATAAATATCATCTGAAACCTATTACCACACCAGCAGCAGACTTAGCCGCTTGTTTAGCTTAAGGGTAGTTTATAATGGAGTTATTCTAGTTTTTATTGCAATTATGTCTGACTCCATTATCCTCGAAGATATTTATAAACTGTTTGAGAAAACCAATGAAAAGTTACAGCAAACCAGCAACCAACTGCAACAATTAACTATTATTAGTAAGCAGTAACTAATAATTCATAATTCATAATTTATAATTTATATGCCTTATACCTATGACTATCCTAAACCTGCGGTTACGGTCGATTGTGTTGTTTTCGGCTTAGACGAAGATAAACAGTTAAAAGTAATGCTGATTAAGCGAGATATTCCCCCTTATGAGGGAGAATGGGCATTGCCCGGTGGGTTTGTTCGTTTAGAAGAAAGTTTAGAAGAAGCAGCCCGACGAGAATTAAGGGAAGAAACAGGCATTGATCAGATTTTCCTTGAGCAATTATATACCTTTGGAACAGTCAATCGTGATCCCCGTGAACGAGTCATTACAGTGGCTTATTATGCGTTAATTAACCTAAATGAATATGTGATTAAAGCGACAACAGATGCGAGGGAAGCAAATTGGTTTGCAGTTAATGAAATTCCACCCTTAGCCTTCGATCACCATAACATTCTTCAAGTTGCCCTCACCCGTTTACAAGGAAAAGTTCGTTATGAACCCATTGGCTTTGAATTACTGCCTAGAAAGTTCACACTCTCTCAACTGCAAACCCTTTACGAAATTATTCTCGACCAAAAACTAGATAAACGCAATTTTCGACGTAAAATCTTAAAAATGAACCTTTTAACCGAACTTAACGAAAAACAAATTGGGGTTTCTCATCGGGCTGCTCAATTGTATCAATTCGATGAAGGAAAATATTTACAACTAAAACTAAAAGGCTTTAACTTTGAAATATAAATGTTACTTATCAGCCAAGACGCATTTAAACTGGGTATTTGGTATTTTGGTACAAACCCTCAAAAAAGTTAATTTTCTCCCAACTCCCAACTCCTTACTCCCTTACCGTCTTCACATACCAATGTGCGATAATGAACACCCCAGTAGGGTTGGTGGCAACCATTACAATTTTTTAACAAACTTTAACATTTGTGATTGTTTCTCATCCCAAAATTTTAAGGATAAAAAGGTTCTAACCCAAGGATGATGAGGGATTGGGGTAATTTGTAGAGAATAGAAAAAAATTAATTACCCATCTACAAAAACCAAATAATTCAGTAAAATGTCAGGGTGATCGTTCATCCTTGTATCTTTAGTTATTCACTGCCTATTTTAGAGACATAGTAAACCGCCTGTGATAAATAGAAGACGACCCCAACGGGATCTCCCTAAAATTAACGAAAGAATCCGCTTTCCTGAAATCCGTGTTATTGATACGGATGGTGGTCAATTAGGGATTCTTACCCCCGCCGAAGCTTTGCGTATTGCTGAGGAAAAAGAACTTGATTTAGTTTTAGTGAGCGAAACTGCTAAACCCCCTGTCTGTCGTATCATTGATTACGGCAAATATAAGTTTGAACAGGAAAAACGAGCAAGGGAAGCCAAGAAAAAGCAGCATACCGCCGATGTCAAAGAGGTGAAAATGCGCTACAAGATTGATGAGCATGATTACCAAGTGCGCGTTAATCAAGCTAAACGCTTCCTTAAATCGGGAGACAAAGTTAAAGCGACCATTATGTTCAGAGGACGTGAAATCCAGCACTCCAAGCTGGCTGAAGACCTTTTGAAGCGGATGGCTTCGGACTTAGAAGAATTGGCTGAAATTCAACAGTCTCCCAAACGAGAAGGCCGCAACATGATGATGATGTTAACTCCTAAAAAAGCGACTTAATGCTTAATTCGTTAGAAGATTAAGATTATTTGAGGTGGGATATTACCCACCTTTATTAATGGATAATTGACGTTTCACCATAGATTCTTTCTTAGTTTCATAATTTGATGGAAAAAGCCCATCCTACTTTTAACTGATTCATGCAATGGCGTAAAGTTACCACTTTTTTATCTGTTTACTATGCCCATATGTTAACCTATCGGGCAGAGATTTTTTTATGGGTATTAGCGGGTTCATTACCAATTATTTTAATGGGAGTATGGGTACAAGCTGCACAAGATGGTAACTTTAGCCTAACTTCTACGGAATTCGCTCGTTATTTTTTCTGTGTCTTTCAAGTTAGACAATTTACTAATATATGGGTGATTTGGGATTTTGAAAAAGATGTGGTTGAAGGCAGACTTTCCTTTAAATTATTACAACCTCTTGATCCGGCATGGCATCATATTGCTCGTCATATTGCCGAAAAAATAACCCGTTTTCCCTTAGCTATCTTATTAACACTTCTCTTTTTTAGTTTGTATCCTCAAGCATTTTGGATACCGAATTTAACCAATATTTTATTAGGAATCATCGGAATTGTTATTGGTTTTACTTTACGCTTTCTAATTCAATATAGCTTTGCTATGTTATGTTTTTGGAGTGAAAGAGCAACGGCGATTCAACAATTTTGGTTTTTATTTTATCTATTTTTATCAGGGATTGTTGCTCCGTTAGATACGTTTCCTCCCACCATAGCAAAAATCATTTTATGGACACCTTTTCCCTACTTAGTATATATTCCTGCTAGTTTTTGGATGGGACTTCCTGTGAATCTTGTTCAATTTTTCGGTGTTTCTCTCTTTTGGTGCGTTCTCTTTTTACTATTAAATCGATGGCTTTGGCGTAAAGGGTTACAACAATATTCAGGAATGGGAGCTTAAGAGCTTATTTTTTACTCTTCAGGCAAAATAACACTTTGCAGCATATAAATAATAATAGCAGCTTTATAGGTTAAAAATCCTAAAAAGACGGGTAAGATTTGTAATTCTTGCCATTGACTTGCCACAATAATTAAGCCAATAAATAAAGCAATTCCTTTACTTCCCATTCGTTGTCCTTGTTGGTTGATTTTTTCCACATCTCCTGCTAATAATTTAAGGTAAACAATGCCCACACAAGCCCCCAACAGATAGTTAAGGGCTATATTTAAAGAATAAGCCAGCCAAACAGAAACAAAAATAAATCCTGTTAATCCCAAACTCAATAAAAATAGAGTTCGCCGCAACTTATAGTAGTCTTGCATTGAGTCATTGATGGGAGCGTCTTGGGTAGGAGTGGGTGTAGTCATGGAAAAATAAGGAATTACTACGATCGCAATTTTCTTAACTATTTTACCTTAATTTACTTAAATTGTTCTGGGCAAACGATGCTTAAAACCACATAAAATTTCCCAAGAAATCGTGTCTAATTCTTTAGCCCAGTCGTCAGCCGTAATTGCTAAGTCTCCCTCCTTCCCTATTAAAGTAACCACATCTCCCACTTCTACATCTTCAAGATGGCTAATATCAAGCATTAGTTGATCCATTGTAATTGCTCCAATTTGAGACACCCATTGTCCACGAAGAATTCCCGGTAAACGGTTAGAAAGACGACGAGGAATACCATCTGCGTAACCAATTCCCACCACTGCTATTTTAGTGGGGCGATCGCAGATATGTTGATGACCATAACTGACTCCTGAGCCGACAGAAAGCGTTTTAATTTGGGTAATACTTGCTTTAACCTGTAAAACTGGCTGTAAATCTATTTTTTCTTGTAAATGAGGCGCAGGATACAAGCCATATAACCCTAATCCTACCCTTACCATGTCATAGTGTAACTGAGCATCGCTAAAAGTCGCCGCAGAATTAGCAATGTGTAAGGTGGGAATAGAAATACCATGATCTCGTAATTGAGCGATCGCACTTGCAAACCGTTGATGTTGTTGTTGCATTACTGTGGGATCAGGATCATCGGCTGTGGCAAAATGAGAATAAATACTTTTAATGCGTAAATTCGTCAAATTTTCTACAAACGAGACAAACTCAATGGCTTGATGCCATAATGTCCCTAGACGAGACATTCCTGTATCTAAATGAAGATGAACGGGTAAACTGTCTCCGAGTTGACTCAAGGTTTGAGAAAAGAGTAACGCCTGTTGAGTATTACAGATTGTCGGTTGCAAATACCAATGAGCGATCGCCATTATTTCTGCGGGGGTATTAATTGCACCTAAAATCAGGATAGGGGCTGTAATTCCGGCTTGTCTTAGTTCAATTCCTTCTCCAAGGGTAGCCGTTGCTAACCATGTTGCTCCCCATTGTAAAGCTGTTTGTGCCACCCTAACTGCCCCATGACCATAAGCATCGGCTTTTACCACCGCCATTAATTCGGTTTTTGGGGATAAAGTCTGCCGAATTGTATAAACATTATGAGCAAGAGCGTCTAAATCAATTTCTACCCATGCCCGTTGCCGAATGACCTCCGATAATTGGTAGGTATAGCGATCCTTGACTTCTGCTGAAAATTCTTTACTTAGCACAATAACTAACTCCTCATTCACACACTCTTTTAGGATAGGGATAAATGAGGAGAAGTTCCAGTTATTTCAGTGAACGGTTACCAATAAAAATTCATCATTCACAATTCACCCTATTGAATGGCGGTAATAGACGTTAACAGGACTAAATCTTGTAAGTCAAACGCCTCACTAGAAGTACTATTCGTTCCTAACTCAAACAGATGAATGACTTCATTACTGGCCATGGTCATTTTGTCACCACTGACGTAAGGTTGTACGATGCTAGTAATGCTCTCTTGATCCGCAAAAGGAGGAATATTAGGGACATTATCTCCGTCAATAAGCGCAACTAACTTTTCATTAGGTGCAATCGTGTTAACACTATTACTGTGTTCACAAGAACCCCCTTTCGCAATGGCTCTCATGTCAATAACAGAACCATCTGTCACATTTAGGGTTTGTGTTGAGTTATTATTATCCAAGGTGATTCGGGTTCTTCCGCCTGTTGCTTCGGTTACGTATATGTTAGCGGTTACAGGAATTGAATCTCCGTAAGCATCACAGGTGATTTGAGTTCCTAAAACTTTAAATGTAACACTTGCATCCCCTTCAATCAAAATTTTGCCATCTTGAAGATTTGCACTTGTATCCGCAGTTGCAATATCTGTCGTTGAAATATCTGTATCTATAATTGGGTCATCTATGGCTGGCGTATCTATAGCTGGCGTATCTGTCGTTGGCGTATCTTCTAGGTCAGGTGGGGTGGCAATACAAGAACCGTCTTTGCAAGAGATATCATAATCCATTAATGAACCACTACGAGTATAAGCATTCGTTTGAGCAGCATATAAAGAACTTAAGCCGACTGTATGAGGTGCATCCGCCATGATTCCGAATTGTACCAGTGAAGTTGTAGCTCCTGTGACGGGCGCACAAGCATAAAAGCCCCTTGTAGCATCATCATTGGTCATTTGCCAGTTAACGGGACATTGATCATAATCTACTGATTCATCACTGATATAGTCCATAAGAACGTTATGAGACCAACTTGAAGGTGTCTGAAGCGTACTATCGTCATAATCTCCATTTTCATCAAAGTCCGGCCCCCAACGTTTAATTACTTGATCGCCCCCCCAAGGTTCGCTGGAAGGTTGGGAGTAATAGACCACATTTTTGCCGTTACTAAGGGTCAAAACAAGAATAGGTGTAGCATCACTGGGTAAACTAAAATCGGTAATCTCACTGGCTGCTACCTCTGCATCTGGTTGAATCTCGTAAGCCGTTTTAATTTCTTCGGAAATAAATTCAATTGAGCGATTAACATCATAAGCAAGGGTACTGTCGGCGCGGGCTTTTGTGTTGAGTGTGATCATATTTAATAGGGCATAACCCGCCACACTAATCACCACAGATGTTAAGGAAGCAGCAATTAATAACTCGACAAGGGTAAATCCTTTGATAAGGGATTTGGAAGATGTTTGAAGAAGATGCCTGATAGTTTTCATGATAGTTATTGAGGTAGCAGAACGTGGGAAATTAAGTTAATTGGTTCAGTAGAATAAAAAATAGAGTGGAAATCTAGCCCATATTATTGATGTTTTTCGTGCAAAATAATAAAGCTAAATCGGATTCAAGCACTTTAGTTAGTTATAGATAATGTTCAGGGTTTTTTCTGATTGCCCCTGATTTAATAGTATCGTACTTTCACGGATTGTCAATTCCATTCAGCATTTTTACGGCTGTGTTTTCCATGCTTTTTTTAAAGATTGAATAAATTCATGTGCCAATTAGAAGTCTGACTGAATCGTTGTTACTGAAATTCTGAAAGATAACCGATAACTTTAACGGTTTTTTATAAAAAATAAGTAAACTTTATTTAATATTTATATCTCCATAGTTCAGTTTCCGTATATTTACGGAGCAGAGGATCAACAAATTTCAAATCAATTTAAAGTTAAGTTTTGTAATTTCCTTGTCCTTGGAAATTTTATGTCACATCGTATCGGTGATCTAAGACACACGATAGCTGTGATCCTACGCCAATAGCAATAAGAATAAATACTTATTTGGGAAAATATTCAATTTTCTTTATGTTTTTTTAAGATTTGAGTTTATAATTCCCCTGTTACTCTTTTATAATTATAGTTCTTATGAACCATAAACTCACACACACGCTTCTTCTTACTTCTTTAGTTACTTTTACGGGTGCAGTTTTTCAACCTCAAAATGCTCAAGCTGCTGGCTTAATTGTGGTTGATTTCGATGTTAACGGGGGGACAACGGGGACAAATTGGAATCAGATCACCCCCGATGTTTCGTCTATCGCCAATTTAATCGATATTGATGGGGTCAGTACTGGGGCTTCTTTTGGGGCTACAGTTGGATCTCCATTAGGGTATGAGTTAGGTGATCCAATTTCATCTCAAGTTCCAACCGATAGTCCAATTACAACGACGATTGGTGGGAATGTTTTTGGTGATAGTCAAGTTAGTTATTGGTTTACGAACTTGGAACCGGGCGCACTCTACAAGATTTATGTCTTTTCCTATCGAGATAGTCAATATTTCAACCAAATTACGGTAGAAACCCAAGAAACGATTCCCACCTATGATGTGACGGGAAATCAACAATTGTTTGTTAACCAAGAGCTAGGGACTGATTCAAGAACCCTAGACAGTTATACAGATATTGTCTCAGTCTGGGAAGATGGCCCTAACATTGGGGGAATCGGTGTAACCATTGACGTTAACACAGAGGGTGATCCATTCTTTGGCGATCGCTGGGCTTTGGCGGGTATTGCGATCGAAGAAATTCCCATTCCTGAACCCTCTGGTTTGTTAGGATTAGGCTTGATTGGGGGAGGAATGATACTACGCACTCTTATTAAAAAGGTGAAAAGGCAATAAATAAGTAACTGCTACGGGCAGGTTTCGTACATAAATGACCGATGTAAAGGGAGAAGTTGTCTCCTAAACCTGCCCCTAAGCTGTTCATCACCACGCATTGGTATGTGAAGACTCTAAGGGAGTAGGGAGAGAGTTTGAGGATTTGTACTAAAATACCCAAGACCCAGTTTAAATGCGTGTTAGCTTACAACTGTTCAATGTTTAGGTCGAGCGATCGCAGCTACACCCCCTACAATCATCTGATGCTGTTTCAGCACCCGAATTGCTTCTTTGACCGTTGCACCTGTGGTATAAATATCATCAATTAGTAGAACAGGAAAGGTAAGAGATTTATTCTTAGCATCTTTACCTAACGCTAGGGCATTAACTAGCGTTTTTTGTCTTTCTTGGGGACTTAATTCAAACAGTTTTTGAGTGTTGCGAACTCGTTTCAACCCGTGAGGGAATAAAGGGTAGCGGGTAACTCGACAAAATCCTTGTGCAATAACTTCTGCTTGATTAAAGCCTCGTTCTTTTAATCTTTTGGGGTGTAAAGGGATAGGAATCACTGAAAACCGTTTCTTTTTCGGAACAACTGTTGATTTTATCCATGCTTCCCCTAACCATCGTCCTAATTCTTCACCCAATTGGGGAAGATGATTATATTTTAAGGTTGTTATCGCTCGTTTTAATTCTCCTTCGTAATCGCCTAAACAAAATAGGGGAAGAGAATTGTTCCAGAATTGATCGGGTTTGCGCCATTTATGCTCTTTTAACTGTTGTTGGCAATCGTAACAAAGCTCACCTTGAGAGGGGCGATCGCATAATAGACAGTTCGGCTGTAAAACGAGAGATAACAAACTTTTTAACATCATTAAAAAACCCGGTAAGACCGGGCTGCACATATTAGTACACACTAAAAAATAGTTTATCAGATAAAGCTAATTTAGTCAGTTAATGAGTAATATTACAAGTCAAAGGACAAGCTGCATAAACCGACGTAGAAACTGGAGAAGCGTCACCGTGCAGCCAGTTTAACCAACGGACTTCTTGGGGATGAATCCCTTTAAACGTTAGGATGGCTGCACCAACCACAATTCCCAAAATATTAATTCCTAAAAGACTTACTACAACTAATAATACGGCACTCATTGGAAAAACAGACTGCAAGATAATCGCTGCTAATGCACCGACTGTTGCCATCAATACAATAAGGGGAAAACCGATGACTAAGAGGCAAACGGTTAAGGTAAAACTCCATAACAAGAAACTCTTAATAATGGTTAATGAATAGAACTTACCGAAGTTGGGGCTTTGTGCTAATTCCATTTTATTCTCCTAAAACAAACTCATGAACATTTACAAACATTTACACAACCTAATATTTGCTGCGTTCATCCAGTATATTAAAAATTTTCAGAAACCTGAAAAAATGATAAAAATCTTTACAATCTTCTCTAAGTAATTATGCTAAAAGCTTTTTAGCTTAGGAAAATTGTGCTTGAGCTTAGATGGTTATAACATCAATGTTAATAAAGTTTAAGCCAAAATCTTAGAGTTGTAGGTTGATCCCTTAATCATTATCTAATCTCTATCTTGAGAGAGAGATGGAGGGATAATTAATTTTAGTTATCTTTGTTACATTTCTTAAAAATAAACGAGGTTCTTCTCAGAAAGAAGGGTTTGCTATCCTAATCAATGAAGTTAATTAGAGAGAGTTTGAGGATTTATACTAAAATACCCAAGACCGAGTTTAAATGCGTCTTAGCTTAGAATGAAGAATCTCCTGATTTTAGCGATAATGAAATTGGGAGGATGTCAAACTAGGAAAGAAAGTAAGGATCAGTAGTATTATGAAGGATGTACCACCAGTTGATCAAAAACAAGGTTTTTTCTACCCCAAACATCCCTATCGGGGTAAATTTACACCAGAACATTTACTCTTTAATGCTAATTTACAGGAATTTGCCCAAAAAGTTGAATATATCGCTGGATTACATAGTAATGGTAAAATTTCTACCGCAGAAGCTTATCAACAGCTACACGCAATTTGGCAAGTCCTACAAAAAAGTCAACCCTTTAGTGATGATGAGGTATAGTATATAATTCATAATTTTATAAACGAGGAATTTCTAAAATAAAACTTGGTAACACATCCTCACCCGATAAATTAGCGGGAAGCGGGATCATTGTTTTCTCTTGATTTTGTCGATAAACCTCTACTTGTTGCTCTTGGGGATTAATTAACCATCCTAACCTTAAACCAGCATCTGAATATTCTAACATCTTATCTTGTAAATCTTTTAATTGATCAGTTTTAGATCGCAATTCTATGACAAAATCAGGACATAAAGGGGGAAACTTTTCTTGTTCTTCTTCTGTTAAATGATTCCATCTATTCAAAGATACCCAAGCCACATCGGGAGAACGTTTTCCCCCATTCGGTAAGCGAAACACCGTTGATGAACTAAATACAATTCCTAATTTTGTTTGACGATTCCAGTTCGTAACATCGGTAATTAAATCAGCCTCTCGTTGTCCACTTTTTCCCCCTAATGGCGGCATAATAATTAATTCTCCTTGAGCCGTTAATTCTAATCGCCATGTCTCGTTAACTCGACACAGTTGATAGAATTGTTCATCGCTTAAATCAACACTTTTAACATTTAAGGTGACTGTATTCATTGGACAATTATCAATTGTAAATAATACAAAGTAATTTATTTTTCTTTTTCTAGTTGTTTAATAAAAAAACCTAGCTTATCATCATACCACGAAATTCTTATTCTAATTTTTTCTTAATTATTGCTTAATCTGCCTTGTCATCAAATCAACACAATGTAAATAATTTCTACAAAAAAGCATCAACGGATACAGACACCGCTAAACTAAAGGTATCGAAAGAAATTTAGGGGATAATACTTATGGTAGAAGCTACCCGTTCGTTCCAAGACTCTGCACCGAAAAGAGAAGAAGCCTTAATTCTCTGGTTTGAAGAAGTACGAAGTGAAGATGTTGGCCTAGTCGGTGGTAAAAACTCCTCATTAGGAGAAATGATTCAACAGTTGCAATCAAAAGGCGTAAATGTTCCGACAGGATTTGCAACCACCGCTTATGCATTCCGTTATTTCGTCAAATCTGCGAATTTAGAAGCAAAATTACGGGATTTATTCTCCGATTTAGACGTAAACGACGTACAAAATCTTCAAGAACGAGGACGGTTAGCTCGTTCGTTGATTCTCAATACACCTTTCCCTCCCGACTTACAAGCAGCCATTGCCAGTGCGTATAAAAAACTCTGCGAACGCTACGGCTATGATCCCAAACTATGCGACCGATTTGGTGAAGAATATCGGGAACAATGCGAAATTGAAGCCCAAAACGTGGATGTAGCGGTTCGTTCTAGCGCAACAGCAGAAGATTTACCGGAAGCAAGTTTCGCAGGACAACAAGAAACCTACTTAAATGTGCATGGGGTTAAAGGTGTCTTAGAATCCTGCCATAAGTGTTTTGCATCCTTATTCACCGACCGTGCGATTTCCTACCGTCATCATAACGGATTCGACCACTTTGCCGTTGCCCTCTCTGTGGGTGTGCAGAAAATGGTTCGTTCCGATTTAGCCACCTCTGGGGTCATGTTCTCCATCGATACGGAAACAGGCTTCAAAAATGCAGCCTTAATTACCGCAGCCTACGGTTTAGGGGAAAATGTGGTACAAGGTGCAGTCAACCCTGATGAATATTATGTCTTCAAACCCACATTACGGGAAGGTTTCCGTCCCATCTTAGACAAACGCATCGGTACAAAAGCGATTAAGATGGTTTACGACGAAGGTGGCACGAAATTAACCAAAAACGTCGAAGTTCCTGAACCAGACCGAGATAAATTCTGTTTAACCAACGATGAAGTCCTCAAACTCGGCGACTGGGCTTGTATCATTGAAGACCATTATTCTGCGGTACGGGGAATTTACACCCCAATGGACATTGAATGGGCAAAAGACGGCTTAACGGGCGACTTATACATCGTTCAAGCCCGTCCTGAAACCGTACAATCCCAAAAAGCAGCCAATGTTCTCGAAGCCTACGAATTACAAAGCCAAAGTAAGGTTATCGCTGTTGGACGGAGTGTGGGTGCAAAAATTGGTCAAGGCCAAGCCAATGTGATTTTAAGTGTTTCTAATATCAATCAGTTTAACGATGGTGATGTGCTTGTCACCAACCGTACTGACCCAGATTGGGAACCGATTATGAAGAAAGCGTCTGCAATTGTCACCAACCAAGGCGGACGGACGTGCCACGCAGCGATTATTGCACGGGAAATGGGTATTCCTGCGATTGTCGGTTGTGGTGATGCAACAGAAACCATTAAATCGGGTCAAGAAGTGACGGTTTGTTGTTCTGAAGGGGATGAAGGCCACGTTTATGAAGGTCTGTTACCTTTTGAAGTCAAAGAAACGGTTCTCGATGATTTACCCGAAACCAAAACCCAAATCTTAATGAATGTGGGTAATCCAGAACAAGCTTTCTCCTTAGCTGGAAGTCCTAGTGATGGTGATGGGTTAGCTCGCTTAGAGTTCATCATTGCTAATCATATTAAAGCGCACCCATTGGCATTGTTGAAATTCGATGAATTAGAAGACGAAGCCGTTAAACGGGAAATTGCTGAATTAACCAAACACTTCGAGGATAAACCTCAATTCTTCGTTGACAAATTAGCTCGTGGTATTGCAACCATCGCTGCTGCATTCTATCCCCAACCTGTCATCGTGCGGATGTCTGACTTCAAATCTAATGAGTATGCAAACTTATTAGGTGGGAAGCAGTTTGAACCCAAAGAAGAAAACCCGATGATTGGCTGGCGGGGTGCTTCTCGTTACTATGATGAAAGCTATCGTGAAGCTTATGCCCTAGAATGTCAAGCACTGAAGATGGTACGGGATAAAATGGGCTTAACCAACGTTATTCCTATGATTCCTTTCTGTCGGACTCCCGAAGAAGGTAAACGGGTATTGGCTGAAATGGGTAAACATGGCTTGAAACAAGGCGTAAATGGCTTACAAGTTTATGTCATGTGTGAGTTACCTTCTAATGTCATTCTCGCTGACGAATTCGCTAAAGTGTTTGATGGTTTCTCCATTGGTTCTAATGATTTAACTCAGTTAACATTAGGATTAGACCGTGATTCTTCTTTGGTTGCACATTTATTTGATGAACGTAACGAAGGGGTTAAACGGATGGTTAAATTAGCGATTGAAACCGCTAAAGCCAATGGTCGCAAGATTGGTATTTGTGGTCAAGCACCTTCTGATTATCCTGAATTTGCTAAGTTCTTAGTAGAGTTGGGCATTGATTCTATCAGTTTGAATCCTGATTCTGTAATTAAAACTAAGTTAATGATTGCAGAAGTTGAAAAGGGTTAATTACTGATTAGCTAGTGATTAATTAGCTTAAGTTT
>JBFRWB010000132.1:0-12932 GCA_051439375.1 Microcystaceae cyanobacterium | reverse complement strand
AGTTGTAAATTCTCTTGACTATATAAGGCACTATCTCCTATCCATATACTCTCCCATTCTGTTTGCTTTTTAAATTCTACTAAGATTTTTGCAAATACGGCTTTATCCGATTCATTTCCATCTCCTGTTCTCATAAATAGAGGAATTCCCTCTTGATTATTTACTATTAAGTCTAAGACACATTGTTTTAAATCGGGTCGATGCTCCCTTGAATATCCTCTTTTTATTAAAATGGGTCTTTCTTTAATTATTGGTTCATCTTCTTCTGGGGTTTCTCCTTCCTCATATTCTCCATGCCAGTGAAATGACGTGGAATCTAAATGTCCATATTTTATGTCTATTTTAAACGTTTTTATCACCACTAAAACTTTTTCTACAAACAACTGAGTTAGTCCTAATTCATGAATTTTATCTAATACTCTTCCTAGTTTATCATCATTCAAATATTCACTTTTTACTCCTTCTCCTCTTAGTTTTTCTACGGCTTTATCTTCAAAAAATTGAGGAAACAAATATAAGGGTCGTGATACCATTCCTAAAGCATTGAGAATTAAGGCTTTCACTACTTGTCCACTTGTCACTTCTTCTCGACTATCTACTCCTAATTTTTCGTTAATTATTTTAACGATTTTTATTTCATCTATGAGTCCGGCTACTATCCCTAAATGGTCTATATCTTGAATTTTTATTTCTTGATTTGATAACATTTTTTGACGGGTAAGAGTGGGAAATAATTTTAAGCAAAAAAGCACAAGATGACTTAGAAAAACTCAAGAGAATTGGACTATTTGATATAGTATTCATTTATTGACTTTTTATCTCATCCCACCATGTTTTAAACTCACTTTCATCAATTTTTCTCTTAAGATGTTCAACTTATTTAGAAAATCTAGATACATCTTCTTGCCAAAAATTAAACCGTTGACGAAATTGATCAACCGTTAACCCTTGTGTCCAATATTCAATTAAAGCATGGCCAAACGCCCAAGCATTTTGTTCAGGAGAACCGGGATTTTCTAATAACAATGGCCACAAAGTCATTAACTCAAAACTCAGATTTTTATCATCCGCTTCATTAAACAGGGGAAACAAACTATAAGCCATCTGTAACTTGCCAATCACAAGGGGTAATTGTTCTACGGGAATTTGTTGTGCTAACGCATACGCAAGTGCAGGTGTTCCAGTTGATAAGGTAGAAAGAAATTGTAACACTGGACTTTTGAGAAAAGCCGTTAACCCTTGGGTTGTCGTCATTTGAAAGGTGTAGCGATCAATAATTTGAGCAGCAGCATTGATCCGACTGTCTAAATTTCGCAAAAATCGAGCTAATCTAAGCTTTTTCGTGGGTTCAAGGGCTTCTATTAAGGACATTGACAATTGATCGTCGTTCCATGCTAGACGATTACTATTTATATCTGCGGTTACGAGAGGAAGAATTAAGTCGCTAAAGTCCGCTAATTGTTCGCTGCGGTATTGAGTCGCTTCTCGGATGGCAATTTCCTTTTTTAACGTCCCTTCTTGCCAATTATAGGGCGGATTCCACTCTCTAATAGGACGCAAGCGATCAACTTGGGTAACAATGGTAATGATAGGTAAATCTGATCCTTCCGCTTTAAGGATTTCCAAGCAATCTACGTCCATTTGTAAAGCAGGATCGAGACAAGGTGTTAAAAGTAAAATTAAATCGGCTTTGAGGGCATAATCTAACACTAAATCCCGTAATTTACCCATATTAATTTGTTCGTAACCGGGGGTATCCCACAGGGTAAGGGTTTCTTGATTTTGTGCTAACCAATGGTAACTTTGTATGTTATCCGTACTGGGTAAAACATCCACCTCTGCTTTATCTGCTTGGAAGAGTGTGTTAATTAAGCTGCTTTTACCTGCCCCTGTACGCCCTAATAGGAGAATACTAACAGGTTTTTGCTCAATTTTCTCAATGGTTTCTGTTTCTCCAATAATTTCCCGAATCGTTTGGGTTTTTGCTTGGGGAAGAGACGGGGAGTCAAGGAGATTAAATGTATCAGGTAAGGTGTCCCCACTATAAAGGGCGATCGCTTGCTGAAAAAGGTTTTTTAAAGCGACTTCTCGCATAATTTGACTAAAGTTAGCCAATAATTGCTGATTTGCTTGATTGACATAGCCTTTACTCCCTTGTTTTGCCGCCGCCGCCACTGGATTAATTACCCATTGCGCCCAATTCCAGATTTTTAGGATTTTTCGGGCAGAAGGCTCGATTTTTTGGTACGTTTGATAAGCTTGGTAGCCTTGACCCACTGTCACTTGATTTAACGCCGGAGAAAGCTGCGCCATCCAACGATCTATATCCTCGGTTGTTCCCCGTATTAAACCGTAAGCTTGGGGAATATAAATATTTAACAAAGGATACTTCACTTCAGGATGATAAACATGAGCAACGTCTGTCACTACTGTACGACAACGCTGCCAAAAAGTGTCCCAGTCTTGCCAAATCGGTTGATCCTGTTGGGCTTGTTGCAGTAGGCGATAAAAACTAGCCTCAGCCCGTTCAAATTGGCTATTTGAGGTGGTTTCAGATGGCAAAGGGGTAGGATCGTTTATTGGGTTGTTAAAAGGCGTTAAAAGGTCAACGGACGGACGTAGCCATCGGGCTAACAGCGATCGCCAGCCCACCAATACCAAGATAATAACAGCCCAGATCCAACTAATTCCCCATTGATTGATTTGCCAACCCGCAACAGCAATAATAAACCCTACAATGAGAACAAAAGGAAGAATCAGCAGACTCCATTGCCAAGCTTTTAAACGTACCATTGCATTATTAAATTAACGATAATTTACACGCTTTGTAAGGAAGAACTTTCTACTAAACGCACCTCTTTTTCTCGTTCTTTAAATGCAGTTAATTGATCTTCAATTTCTTGCCGTACAATTTGACGATACTCTAAAAAGTGTTCATTATGGGCGCAAACGGTTAAATAATGTTCCCAAACAGGAAAATTATTGATCATCACACTAAATAAATGATGCCAAAACTTCCATCGGGTACTGCGCTTAATTCCTTGTCGCCAAATAACAATTCCTAATGCTTTTAGATCTACCCATTCTGGCCATTTAAACGGTGCTTTCCCTTGGGGTGCGCCTAATTTTAAAAAGCAGCGATAAGTCCGATCCAAAAAGCTATGGGCATCGTACAATGTCCAAAAGGCATCGATATATTCTTCGGCAATCTCATCAATAGGACGAGTCGGAATAAAATTCATTAATGTACTTTGATTAATATCCTGTTTTCCTTCCGTTCTTAAACGACCTTCCTTTTCTAAACGATGCCATAATGCAGTATTCGGTAAAGCCTGTAACATCCCAAACATTGCAGTAGGAATGGCAGCCTCTTCGACAAACTGAATAATGCGATCGCCTGACCCTGTTTTTTCTCCATCAAAGCCAATAATAAAACCTGCCATTGGCCGCAAACCTGCTTTAATTAGGGTATCAATGGTCTCACTCAAAGGATCACGGATATTCTGAAACTTTTTAGTTAAGGTTAAACTATCTTCGTCTGGGGTTTCAATACCTAAAAAGACCGCATCAAAATTAGCGGCTACCATTAACTCCATTAACTCTTTATCTTGGGCTAAATCCACCGAGGCTTCTGTGTTAAAACGGAAAGGATATTGATGCTCTTCTTGCCAAACTTTTAGGGCTTTTAATAATAATTTGACATTCCGTTTATTGCCAATAAAATTATCATCTACCATGAAAATTCCCCGTCGCCAACCTAATTCATAAAGGTAATCTAATTCTTTTAATAGCTGTTTTGGGGCTTTAGTCCGAGGTTTACGACCATAAAGAACAATAATATCACAAAATTCACATTGGAACGGACACCCACGGGAGAATTGTACCGACATCGAGTCATAAGCATCCAATTCTAATAAATCGTAGCGAGGAATGGGGGTTTGGGTAACATCGGGTTTTTCTGTCGTACGGAATACCCCGTGGGTTTCTCCTCGGTTGATCGCTTCGACAAATTGAGGAAGGGTAATTTCTCCTTCATCTAGTACTAAAAAATCGGCTTCTTCCACTTCATGGGGGACAGAGGTAGCATAGGGACCCCCAACTGCGACTAATTTACCCCGTTGTTTGGCTTCTTTGATTTGTTCTAATAAATCGGATTTTTGGACGATCATTGCCGAAAAAACGACTAATTCTGCCCATTCCCATTCTTCTTCACTGACGGGGCGAATATTGCGATCGACGAGCTTGTAGTCCCATTCTTTGGGTAAAATGCCCGCAACGGTTACTAAACCAAGGGGAGGTAATAAAACTTTACGGTTAACTAACTCTAGGCTTTTATCGTAAGACCAGAAGGTGGGTGGAAAGATAGGATAAATTAATAAAGCTCTCAAAATTCGCTCTCCAAATAAATTATAATTCTTTTTGTTATAACAGTTTTTTGTTATTCAAGGTGAAACCTGACACCTAAAACCTAACACCTAAAACCTGTGACAGTTTTCAAAATGCTTAAACCCATTGCAATTCCCTTTTCTTTATAGGATTCTTCTGCTAAAAAAACAGGATAATAGGTTGTGTCAAGGTCAAGATAAATATTATTATCGCTTAAATCTGTAAAAATAGGTTTATTCCCATCAATTAACTGATAATTCTCAAGATAAGGAGAGATTTTACCCATCACTTGACCTTGACTATCTCTCGGATAATCTAATACCTTAACTTGTTCATAAAGATCAAGGGAAGAAACCATGGGAATAGAGATTTTTTGATTAAAAGCGTTAATATAATCAAGAATATGCTCTAGAACAACTTTTGTTTCCTCAAACAACTTCTGATTAAATTCATTATGTAAAATACTACCTACTTCAATCGTTAAGCCCAAAGGACAAAGACTTCTTAGATAGGGGAAAGGTTGCGTCGAGTTATATCGTAAAAATTTAATCGACGGATAATGATAACTTAAATAAGCTGCTAATTGTTGTAGAAATAAATGTTCACTATTTAAAATAATCGTCATTCCCATCTCAGAAGTGGTACTATGAACATCAACAATAAAATCTACTTTTTCTGCTGTTATTAAAGTCGCAATTTCTTTGGCTCTTAATTGTTCATAATTTGTTAACGCAGGATTGTTTAAATCTTCTGCTGAAAAACAACGATTTAAGTCTGTTTCAATGTAACGCTTTCCCGCAGCGATCGCACTAGGATTACCTAAAAAGTAAAGGGTTTGAAAGGTCGGTCGTACTACCCACTGGGAATTCGTTTGAATCTCTTTAATGAGGTGTATTCCTGTTAATTCGTTGCCATGAACCCCTCCCACAATTGCAACTTTATTGATATTCCTTATGTGCATAATTCTTCATCACAGTAAAACTAAACAACTGAAATTAACCCTTAATTGACTTATTAACTATTCAATAAAAATTGCACCTCGTTGCTGTAAATCTTCCTTATCTTCTGGTGATAGTCCCACATTTTGACCAAATTGAGCATCCGTCACTACTGCACCACTTAAATTCGCCTGACTCAGATTTGTTTCTATCAAATTGGCCTTCGTTAAATCAGCCCCAATTAAATTCGCTAAGGCTAAACTAGCACGATGAAAATCAGTGTACTGTAGATTGGCATCCCCTAAATAGCCTCCACTTAGATCAGCCCCACTAAAGTTAGCATAACTTAATTGTGCCTCACTCAAATCAATATCCGTCAGATCAGCCCCCCGAAAGTGAGTATAACAAAGGTTAGCTTGTCCTAATTCTAAGCCACACAGGGAAGTCGCTATAAAATTCCCCCCTGCTAAGTCTTTTTGGGGATCTAAACCTGCCAATTTCGCTAATTCTAGGAAATCATTCGTTTTCACATCATAAATTGATTGAATGAGGGAGGGTAAATCTGATAGGTGAGAAGTCTCAGTAAAGTCAACAGAAGGGAGTAATAAGGTTTTTTCAGTTTCAGATCCTTGTGAGGTTACTTGTAAGCAACTAAGGTAAGGCATAAAGCCGATTTTGTGAAGACGCTGGATAATACACCGTTCGAGGATAGCGTGTTTGTTGGGAGTAATATCATGTTTCCATAATCCTTCTGCATCGGTTAGGTAAATATCTACGGGGGAAATTTCCCATTGAAGGGTGACACACCATTGGGGAGAGGATGGCAGGAATTGAGCAATTTTGAGGTTATCTAAGGTAAAAGGAAGTTGTTTTTTGGTGTAATTAAGTCTAAATCCGGCGACTAATTCAGATTCTGTTGTAGATATAATCTGATAATTGGATTCAGGAGAAGCCGTTAAGGGAGTAAGTGAGGCGTTTTCAGCGTGTATTCTTAACTTTCCCCCTTGTAAACGAAATTTAACTTTGCCCTTTAGTATATCTTGCCATTGTTCTCCAACCGTTAAGTCTATTACAAGATCGCAAGAATTACCTTTCCCTTGGGATGGGGAAGAAGACTCAAGGGTGAGGGATAAACAGTCAGGGTAACGATTTTGGAATTGGAGTGAGTACATAAGGAATTGTGATTAGCAAAATATTATTAATAATTATCATTTGTATCGGTGATAAAATCGCCGTGATGTTAGGAAAATTGAGCTAACCAAGTCCCTACATCTTCTACAACAGTAAAATCTAATAAAGCTTCTCCTAGTGCTTCGAGTTGATTGGTATTTAAGGTGCGAATTTGAGCTTTTATCGACTCATCCACCGAATTAAACTGCTTATCTAGCAGACGTAAGACTAAAGTGGTTTCTCCTTGCTTTAAGCCTTCTTCTCGGCCTTCCTCTCGGCCAGCTTGATAACCAGCTTGATGGCCGCCTTGCCAGCCTTCCTCTAAAATGGTGTTGTACCAAGGGGACTCTCTAAGTACCGTCATATCCCACCTCATAATGTCTCTTACTACTGGTATTTCTAACACAAATGAGGCAAAAAAAGATAACAATGGCTCTAAGTCTTGTAACGTTTCATCTTCTCTTAACCCCCGTAATGCTTGTCTGACTTTGGGGGGATCATCTCCTCCCTGTAAAATCGGGACAAAGGGTAATAAGCTGGTCAAATTCTTATCAAATACTAGATTAACATCTATCTCCCACAAGTTAATCACTCGGTAGTCCTGATAGGCTCGAATTCCCATAAACTCTGATTCATAGGCGGTGGGAATAACTTGGGGGGACTGAAAAGGTAAAATGTTGATTAATACTGGATACACGGGTAAGTTATACTTCTCTTCGGCTAATGCAGTATAATTCCTCATTCTTTGCGGCAAATTGTTCTTGTAACGTAATTGAATCTCGTTGGCGAGGATAAACTCTCCTTCAAGGGGACTAGAAACCTTGATGAGTACGTCACTTTCTCTTTCTAGCCATTGAAATTCTTCAGATACAATCTCTTTTACCTGAATATCGCTTCTTTCCATAATCCATTGTACCCAACGATCAGGGGAAAGACTAATTAGCCGTTTACTGCCTAAATCTGCTTTTTTAACCATGTTTTTGCAGAATGATGATGAATGGATTGTGGTTGATGATTGTGGACAAGAAATTGATCTGGAATTAATTAAGAGTAAATTTAAGGAACGTGGGTACAAAAGTTAGATATCAACTCCATAAACATCCTTTATCAGAACGGCAAGATATTATGCAATATATCAAATTTTCTTACTGTCTGAATCAGGATTTAAGGATTTACAGGATGGGTGATGTGAGGGGAGTTATGATGAGCTAATTTAGGCATTATATTTAGGATTAAAGAGTTTACGATAGTCTAAGCTAGTTGCACCAAAGTTAATCAATAAACCTTATTGTCTGCTAACATTATCATCATAAATCTTGCGGCGGACAGATTAAATAGTCTGGTTGAGAATCATAACCCGCCCCGAAATAAATTTCGAGGCTTATAAGAAGCGTTCATTAAAATGAACTATAATTGCTAGGATTGATAAAAGCGATAGTTATCTTTAGATAACGATATGCTTTTTATATGGACAGTGTACGCCAAAATAACTAAGCTAGAAACAACCCTACCTTCAATTTTCCCATGTCCCCATCTAAAAGTAGTCATTTAGATTTGCGTGTTACCCCCGAACAAAAAGAACTCTTAGAACGTGCAGCCACATTAAAGGGCATATCTTTGAGTGCTTACACTCTTTTGCATTTAATTCCTATTGCGAAGAAAGAAATTGAACAGCAAGAACCATTAATCTTATCAGATCAAGATAGAGACTTATTTCTCTCCACCTTAGAAAATCCTCCTTCCCTTACAGGAAAGCTTAAAGACGCAGTTGAGGAGTATCAAACCAAATATGGGAATGAATGAACAAAGATGGCAATTTCTCCCTCTAGAAAAGCAACATCAACGGGAAGCTTTTGATTGTGGTAATCCTGTTTTAAATGACTACCTCAAAAAATATGCCCGTCAAAATCATAAAAAAGGGATTGCTAAGACTTTTGTAGCCATTTCCGCAGCAGGAGAACAAAAAATCGCAGGTTATTATACTTTAAGTGCAAGTGTGATTGAATTTAACTCATTACCCTCAAATTATCAGAAAAAACTTCCTGCTTATCCCATTCCTGCTTTATTAATTGGCAAACTAGCGGTAGATAAATCGGTTCAAGGACAAGGATTAGGTTCAGAATTGTTGGTAAATGCCTTATTACGTTCCGTTAAAACTGCTCAAGAGATTGGAATTTTTGCGGTCAGAGTAGATGCAATAGATGATAACGCTAAAGCATTTTACCTTAAACATGAGTTTATTCCTTTTCAAGATACGCCCTTCTCTCTATTTTTACCCATTTCAAGCCTTTCTCAATTACATAATTAACGGCGAAGAATAACAACATCGTCCCAAAATCAATTTCGAGGCTCATAAGAGACGTTCATTAAAATGAACTATTATTGCTATGATTGATAAAAGCGATAGTTATCTAAAGATAACGGCACATATTAGCCTTGTCAATTTCTTGCAAGGCGGTATTGAATGAAAAACTCATTAATGAGGCGGTGTTAATAACAAACCTGAGAAGAATCATAACAACCTCATTCAATTAATTAACCGCTAAGAACTACACACCGCCCCGAAATGAATTTCGAGGCTTATAAGAAGCGTTCATTAAAATGAACTATAATTGCTAGGATTGATAAAAGCGATAGTTATCTTTAGATAACGACACATATTAGCCTTGTCAATTTATTGCAAGGCGGTTTGTTATCAAAACTGCTATTCTTAAGACCCTTTCACTCTAACAAACCTATGGCTTTATGGCGTTTATATTATCATGTCATTTGGGCAACGAAGAATCGACAGCCTTTGATTTTACCTGAACATGAGAAAAAATTATATCATTATATCATTGGTAAATCTGATGAATATGGGTGCATCGTTCATGAGGTTAATGAAATGGCAGAGCATCTTCATTTAATTGTATCTGTTCCTCCGACTATTACGGTATCTGAATATGTCAGAAAAATCAAAGGAAGCAGTTCTAATTATTTGAATAACATCAGTACAAATCAGTTTGCATGGCAAAGAGGTTATGGTGTTTTTTCCGTTGGCGTTAAGAATCTAGAGCTTGCCATTAATTATGTCAAAAGGCAAAAAGAGCATCATGCTAAGGGAACAATTATTAAAGCGTTAGAAATGGATAAGAATGAAGATGATTCGCCTCAGCGATTTTATTAAAAACAATCCTATCATGGTTGATAATTATCAATAATCAACCTCATTCAATTAAATTAACGGCGAAGAATCATACACCGCCCCGAAATGAATTTCGAGGCTCATAAGAGACGTTCATTAAAATGAACTATTATTGCTATGATTGATAAAAGCGATAGTTATCTTTAGATAACGATACCTATTAGCCTCGTCAATTTATTGCGAGGCGGTGTTAATGACAAACCCATTCATGAGGCGATATTAATGACAAACCTGAGAAGAATCATAACAACGCCCCGAAATGAATTTCGAGGAACCCATAAGAAGCGTTCATTAAAATCAACTATAATTACTATGATTGAGAAAAGCGATAGTTATCTTTAGATAACGATACTTGTTAGTCTTGTCAATTTATTGCAAGGCGGTGTTGATGCTCAAAACTTTTCTTTGTTTAACAAAACTAGAGTAACTTATAGCAAGTTGATAACATTAAAAGAAGTTTTATCATAAATTAAATAAAAGAAAAAATCAGAATCAAAAGTTAAAATAGTGGATAGATTTAATTTTTCAGCAAGAACCACGCTTAGTAGCATCAGCTAAATCCATTGGACGGTCTTTATACTTATCCATTAATTGAAATAAATGAGCATAATCAGATGTTTCAATCGGTGCTAGAATTAAAAGATTCTGTAATAACAATTGACTCAGTTGATTTTGCATTAACCAGCCACCTCGTTGTAAACTTAAATACATCGCTTCTGTAAAACAAGCCCAAGTTGTAACTAAGGCAGATGGGTTATTCTGGATAAAGTTTTTTACTTCTAAATGACGAGGTTGAGATTTATCAACTAGGCAAAATAAAGGAGCAGTATCACACAACATCATAACTCTAAACCTTGAGCTTTATACTTATTAACTAACAGTTTTTGATAATCTTCAATCTCACTATTATTAGTAATTGCTTCAAGTTTTTCTACCTCTTCAAACCACTGATTCCAAGCATCAGTTAAAGTAGATTGTTCCTTGACTTTTGATTCAATAGTTAGAGAGATTTTTACATCCTCCGATGAATTACTCAAATAAGCTTGAATAGAGGGGGGGATAATTAATTGACCTTGTTTAAATTCTAATTCAAATGTTTGTTGATTCATAAAGGTTTTGCTCTTTCTTTATCTTTTAATTAACGGCGAAGAATCATAACATCTTCTGAATGGTCGGGAATGATTTCTGGATGGTCGGGAATGGTTTCTGAATGGTCGGGAACGGTTTCTGGATGGT
Source organism: Microcystaceae cyanobacterium (assembly GCA_051439375.1). Taxonomy (GTDB): domain Bacteria; phylum Cyanobacteriota; class Cyanobacteriia; order Cyanobacteriales; family Microcystaceae; genus JBGTGT01. The sequence goes on along the minus strand of JBFRWB010000132.1, from coordinate 2,018 downwards.
CGGGAACGGTTTCTGGATGGTCAGGAACGGTTTCTGAGGGGTCGGGAACGGTTTCTGGATGGTCGGGAACGATTTCTGAGGGGTTGGGAACGGTTTTTGGGCGCAAGCCTTGCGCCCCTACAAAGTCAATAATGATTTACGGACGCAGGTTTCCTTGATAGGATCAGGCTTTTAAGAATTTTTCTCAGATTTTCTTAGAAAGTTTCTCAGAAAATCTTAGATAATGTTTCCCCTCTTCCCTACAAGGTTGGAAGTGACTCGTTAATAATCTCCTCCAATCCCAGTTTTAAATCAGGAAACAGTCGAGACTCAATCAAATCGCCCAAACGATATTGTTGCTGTTGGTAAACTTCATCAACCAATTGGCAAACCGTAAACGTTGGTTGTTTGGGATTACCAATAAATTGTAATCCACCCAACCCTCGAAAATCGACAAACCAGTATTCTGGAATCCTTAAAAAAGCATATTCCTCCACTTTACGGGCATAATCATCTTGCCAATTATTACTCACCACCTCAACCACCAGTTGAATAGTGCTGTCATTGCAAATAACAGGTTCTTTGTCCCAAAGCGGTTCTTGACTCAATTTTGCTTGATCTAAAACCACAACATCAGGACGTAACGCTGTCGCCTCAGAATATAGGGGTTTGATTAAGCAATTTTTGGGAACTAACCAGTTTAAATTAGCTCGAAAAATTTCCCGATAAATTCTACCTGCAATATTCCCTGCAACTGCTTCATGATGGCCAGTCGGTTCCATATCTCTGAGTTCTCCATCAATCAGTTGATATCTGGGGTTATCTCCATATTGATCAATAAATTCCTCAAAACTTAGAAATTTAGATGGAGTGTAAATCATTAAGACCTTCCTTGGCGAGCAATAAACGGTTTAACACGAAAAACTGTTGCAATTAATAGGGTGATGACCAAGATTTCACTTCGCCTAATGTGACAGGAATTAAATCGCTGACATCGATGGTAAAGCGGAAGATTTTCTTCGCCCGACGACTATTTTCAGGGTCAAAGAACTTCAGTTTCACATCCCAACAATCGCTATCCATACGACAGAAGGGGCTTTTCTCCACCGTAACGCTATCCAATTCCATTCCTTGGGCAACGGCTTGGCTAAAGGTGGCTGCCGCTTGAAAGGCATTAGTTACAGCAAAATTAAGGGCTCGATCTTGAGAAGTTGTTCCCAAGTTACGGAGGTCATAATAAACCCGATTGAGGAAACTGCCCAAAGTGCGACGCATTCCCTCTTCATCCGTATCTCCTTCGCTTTCTTGCACCGATGCTAAAGCAGCATTGACTAGGCTGTTAACCTTCCAACCATAAACCCCACGGGTACTTTGAGGCTCAATCAGAGGAACAACTTGCCCAGAAAATAGCTTAATGGTTCGTCCTGTCAGTATTCCGGGGATACTGACTCGCTCAATATAATCATCATCGCTTTCGGGCTGAATTTGACCAGCGAGGAGTTCTTGTAGTGCTAAGTAAGTTTCCCGTGCAAAGGGGCCTTTGGGTTCAATAGCATAAACAGGAGTTAACTCGATATTCAGTGTCCAAATCAAAGAGCGAGACTCAGAAATATCACTCGCTAGATAATCCACCATCTGACGGGCATCATAGGGATTTGCTGGCACCATTACCCCTTCACCCAAATCAAAGGGAGGCATCAGTTGCTTAAAAGTATCACGACGAGCTTCACTACCGAAATCGTAACCAAGGGTTCCTAAAGCATAAACAAGCTGACTGCTGGCTAAATCACTGGGTGCTTGACTGGGAGTAATTTGATTGGATGTCATAGGGGTAGAAGTAGAAGGGTTAACAGTAGTAGAAGAGGTAGTAGTTGCCTCAGAAGTAGCCACCGCAACGGGTTCTTCTGATGAAGTAAGGGCGGGTTCTGAAGTTGCAGCAGGGGTTGATTCAGTGGTCATTCCGCCACCACAGCCACAGTTTTCTGAGGCTTCAACCTCACTAGGATTGATAGTTGTTTGTTCTTCGGACATTTTAGCTC
>JBFRWB010000131.1:0-18385 GCA_051439375.1 Microcystaceae cyanobacterium | reverse complement strand
CTTTAAAATTGCCTCAGAGGTTGATTGCATAGGCTATCCCTGTGATTAAATTTCGCTCGTTACAGACTCACAATCTTAGCGCTTGCTTATGATTGGAGCTTTTCTAGAGCCGCAAGGGGGCATACTCTTTTGTACTCTATCAGGTGTCCTCCTAGTCAGCGAGGCTAGTGAACTACCCATTCAATGATAGCACAAAAACGGGCATCTATCTTAAATACAACATTCATCCCTAATCTCTAAGTTAAGGAAGTTAAGGGCAAAATGGGATCGATGAACAAATCATATTTTATGGGGCAACCCTTTAGCTGTTCTAGGGTTCAGCCTTTTTGAATCTAGTTTTTTTTATCTTTTTTCTTAAGTTCCTTAACTTCACTTGTAAGTTTACATCATTTAGTTTCACAATGTATTTGGTTAGGGAACAAAAATAAAATGACGTATCATTACTTGGATAGTATGATTCTAGAGCAAGATTTCTTAGTTAACCTAATCTTTAGGTAAAGTTGGGAAACCATTCCTAACCCTATGCGAACACTTAATTTTGCCTAGAAAAGTATTATTAAACGATGATCCAGTCATTTTCTTTTTTTTATGTCTAATTTTCAGGAAAAGTGTTGGACATAAGCCGGATTCTGTTCCAAGGGGGTCATCTATCTGAGATGCTTGTTACCAAACACCTTCTGCGGTTCACCTAAAACGAGGGCGGAAAAAAGACCAACCTTACCCTCTCCGACCTTGCTCCCAACGGGGGTTTACCGAGCTAGTATCTCTCGACACTACTGGTGCGCTCTTACCGAAACACCTTTGCACCCTTACCTTCGTTACTAACTTAAAACTAGCAAAAAAGGCGGTATTTTTCTGTGGCACTTTCCTCATTCTCACGAACACTGGGAGATTATCCAGCCGTTTGGTCTTTCGGGAGTCCGGACTTTCCTCAGATTTAAGGGTTAAGTTAACTTAAATCCGCAACCCCTTCGCCAACACTTTCCTATGGTTGAGAATAGCATAAGAGAAACTTGTGGCTCATCCTTGAATTTCTTTTCTCTGGTTGCCCTATCGTTTATAATTAAATGTTTGGAGTTATGTCCTCCCTCAAAGGGATCAGTCTTAGTTTAGGTAAACATTATGGCAAAACGAATACCTGTTGTTTTAAGTAAAGGCATTAGTAAATTAGGAAAAACTGGCGATTTAGTAGAAGTCGCCCCCGGTTACGCTCGTAATTATCTTTTACCTCAAGGAATGGCAGTCATAGCAACGGCGGGCATTCTTAGACAAGTTGAGCAACGCAAGGAAAAAGAACGTCAGCGCATTTTAGCGGAAAAACAAGAAGCAGAAGCTCGGAAAGTTGCTTTACAAACGATTGGTCGCTTTACCATTAAAAAGCAGCTTGGGGAAGACGAAGCGATCTTTGGAACTGTTACCACTCAAGATGTCGCTGATGCAATTAAAGGAGCAACCAGTCAAGAAGTTGATCGTCGAGGAATTACCCTCCCAGAAATTAGTAAAGTTGGCTTTTATAAAGCAGAGGTTAAACTCCATCCTGAAGTAACCGCTACCATTGAAATTCAGGTTGCTCCTTTGTAATTGAGGTATCGGGTGTCGGGTGTCGGGTATCAGGTGTCGGGTGTCAAACTTGTTAACTGCTAACTGTTAACTGTTCACTCTCTATGGGACCTAACACCTATCACGACAGATTTAGGATAAGATAGCAAGCTAAGTTATTCGTTTCATTTATCCTGATCTAAACTTATGGCTGCTGTTTGGCATCGATTAGCCCTATTTCCCCTTCTTCCGTCGCAATGGCGGAGTTCGAGTTTAATCTGTCGTTTAATGAACTTATTTGCCCAGTGGCGAACCAGTAGCTGGCTACTACAATGGTCTGAACCCCTAGGGGCATTATTATTAAGTCTGGTCTTTATTTTCGCTCCTTTTGTCTCAACCACGCTAATTGGTTTATTATTAATTGCGATTATTGGTTATTGGCTCTTATTAATTGTTAGTGACCCACAACAAGAAAAAATAACTTTAGTTCACTTTCTTATTCTGACTTACTGGTTAATTGCTGGTGTATCAGTCATCCTTTCCCCAGTAAAAATGGCTGCTCTCTCAGGCTGGATTAAATTTACCCTATATCTAGGCTCTTATGTCTTAGCTTCTAAGATAATGCAGTCTCCTCGTTTATTAAATCGTTTAATTACAATCATTTTATTTGTCGCTTTAGTGGTCAGTATTTATGGAATTCGCCAAGAATTCTACGGAGTTGAACAATTAGCCACATGGAATGACCCTACATCTGAATTGGCAGGAAATACGAGAGTTTATAGTTATTTAGGCAATCCTAACTTATTAGCCGCTTATTTATTACCTGCAATTGCTTTAAGCGGGGCTGCGGTGCTGGTTTGGCAAGGATTACTACCCAAAGCCCTAGCAATAACCATGTTACTGTTTAATAGTGCCTGTTTGTACTTTACTGACAGTCGTGGGGGATGGATTGCAATGGTCGCTTTGGCGGGCTCATTTACCTTTCTGCTTTACTTATGGTGGCGGCCTTATCTTTCTCCATTTTGGCGACAATGGTTACTTCCCCTTGTGTTAGGGACTTGTACTGCTCTTGGTATTATCGCTTTTATAACGGTTGAACCCCTCCGCTTACGAATAATGAGTATTTTTGCAGGACGGGAAGATAGTAGTAACAATTTTCGCATGAATGTGTGGTCAGCCGTTATTGAGATGATTAAAGCCCGTCCCTTAATTGGTATTGGACCGGGAAATGAAGCCTTTAATCAAATTTATCCCCTTTTTATGCGTCCTAAATATAGTGCTTTGAGTGCTTATTCCGTCTTTTTAGAAACGGCAGTGGAAACGGGATTAATTGGCTTAAGTGTCTTTTTAGGGTTTATTTTAACCGCTATTGCCCAAGGAATGGTTTTAATTCATCGATTGCGAGAAAAAAATCGAATTCAAGGTATTTGGGTCATTGCTGCGATCGCAGGTATGATCGGATTATTAACCCATGGTTTAGTAGATACGGTTTGGTATCGTCCCCAAATTAGCACCCTTTGGTGGTTTTTAGTGGCGATTATTACCAGTCAAATTTCTGCATTAGGACAAAGAAAGGATCTTAAATTAGATGCCAAAGTTAGACAAAAAGTGGTGTCTTAAAACCATTGAAGAAAAACATTTAGCTCCCCTAGTTCAATTAGATCAAATTTGTCTAGGGGGTCTATGGACAAAGGAAGGCTATCAACGAGAATTGGATAGTCCTCATAGTGAGTTATTAGGCTTATTTGATGACCAAGAAACCTTAATTGGTTTTGGTTGTTTTTGGGAAATTTTAGAAGAAGCTCATATTACGATCTTAATGGTACATCCTGATTATCAAGGGCAAGGAATCGGTCAGTTCTTGTTAAGTTCACTATTAAACGCAGCCATTAAGCGTCAATTAGAACGGGCAACCTTAGAAGTTCGAGCTTCTAATAATGTCGCCTTATCTTTGTATAAAAAATTTGGTTTTAAAGTAGCAGGAACTCGTAAAGGTTATTATAAAAAAACAGGAGAAGATGCGTTAATTTTATGGCGAACTATAGTGCCACAAACAATTAAAAATTAAAGTAGAACGATTTACTCATAATTTCTCAAAGAAATGACAGTTTTGACACGGTCCTGCGGGATTGACTGCACAGCGCAAAATTTCAGAACGTGCATTAAATTGACAACGACTATCACCAATGATCCAGCGTCCTTGGTATAAGCTTTTTTCTGTGGGAGATTGAGAGGCTTGAACATGAAGAGATACTTTTTCTAAGCGATATCCTCCCATTTTGTACTTATAATGATGGTGAGATTCTAAAACAGTGTAAGTTTGTCCTTCTATCTCTAAATAATTACCCGCATCGGGAATCCAATCCAAATAAAGATTGGTCAGCCATTGACGGGGATAGGTTTGTATAATCTCAGTAAGAAGAGCATCTGACTCCATAAAATGTTATTTCCGTTAAAGAATATTGTGCTAATTTCTCCGATATCTTACTAGAAGTAGGGATTTAGGAGTTGGGATTTAGGAGTTGGGAGTTGGGATTTAACGGAAAAATTGATAAAGAAGTGACCCTTGAGTGATAGACTTTTGACTGAGGTAAACATACAGTCAAGCTCAGGGAAACCTAAGAGCCATTGGGAGGATAATCTAGCGTGGAAAGCACACTTGGTTTAGAAATTATTGAAGTTGTCGAACAAGCCGCGATCGCATCTGCTAAATGGATGGGAAAAGGCGAAAAAAATACCGCCGACCATGTGGCTGTTGAAGCCATGCGGGAACGGATGAATAAAATTCATATGCGGGGTCGTATTGTCATTGGGGAAGGAGAACGGGACGATGCGCCCATGCTCTATATCGGTGAGGAAGTGGGTATCTGCACCAATGATGATGCGAAAACCTATTGTAACCCCGAAGAATTAATCGAAATTGATATTGCGGTTGACCCCTGTGAAGGAACGAACCTCGTTGCTTATGGGCAAAATGGATCAATGGCTGTCTTAGCTATTTCCGAAAAAGGTGGCTTATTTGCAGCCCCTGACTTTTATATGAAAAAATTAGCAGCCCCACCCGCTGCTAAAGGTCACGTTGATATTAATAAGTCGGCGACTGATAATATTCATGTTTTAGCCGATTGTTTAGATCGTACTCCCGAAGAATTAGTGGTAGTGGTGATGGACAGACCTCGCCACAAAGACTTAATCCAAGAAATTCGCCAAGCAGGCGCAAGAGTTCGTTTAATTAGCGATGGAGATGTCTCTGCTGCTATTTCCTGTGCTTTTGCGGGAACAAATATCCATGCTTTGATGGGAATTGGGGCTGCTCCTGAAGGGGTGATTTCCGCAGCAGCCATGCGTTGCTTGGGCGGTCATTTCCAAGGACAATTAATCTATGATCCTGAAATTGTTAAAACTGGGTTAATTGGGGAAAGCAAGGAAGGTAACTTAGCTCGTCTCCATGAAATGGGTATTCAAGATCCCGATCGGGTTTATAGTGCAAATGAATTAGCCAGTGGTGAAACCGTTCTCTTTGCTGCTTGTGGTATCACCCCCGGTACTTTAATGGAAGGGGTACGCTTCTTCCATGGTGGCGCAAGAACTCAAAGTTTAGTCATTTCTAGTCAATCAATGACTGCTCGCTTTGTGGATACGGTTCATATGTTTGAAAACCCAAAAACCATCCAATTACGATAAAGCGTTTACTAAAAATTAAGTTTTTGTTACTCTCTTGTTGGCCTGCATCTTGCAGGCTTTTTTGTTTAAGCAATTGAGGGCAGTTGCGGCCAATAAATTTTCAAACTGTACAATGAACTTATTTGGAGTGAAAATTTAACCTTAATTAAGGGTTGGTGTGATGTTCAGCAAGTTAAGTTATCTATCGGTAACGGCTACCGTGGTGTTAGCCATGATGGGAAGTCCAAGTCGGGCAAATCCCACTTTTTCAGAAATGGACTGGCAATATGACTCAAACGAGTTAATTCGGTCAGATTATTTTAAAAATACGACTTTCGTACCAGAAAACAGATCCCAGTTTGTCTTATCTCCCCCCAATTGGCGCAATTATGACCAGTCTTCGTGGACAATGGAGGAAGAGATCAACCAATTTAGTCGATCTTCTCCTCAAAGCGTGGCTAAACAAGTTCCTTCTGCTAATTTAATGGGGGATTCTCCAGTAGAAGTCAAGACAGATGTGCCTTCTGCTAATTTAATGGGGGATTCTCCCGCAGAAGTCGAGACAGACGTTCCTTCTGCTAATTTAATAGAGTCTCAAGGAGAATTGAGGGAAAATAGGGCTTCAGGCGCAACGGTAGCCGAGACTCAAGCTACTTTTATCGAAGAATCGTCTGCTACTGTCAATGGGGCGGAGTCTTCGGAAAATAGAGAAGTCATTCCTGATAGCGTTAGTGGGGAACAACAAGGAGAAAACACAGCGAATACGGCAAATTTAGCGAATTCTACCCAAGAATTAGGAGAAATTCCCCCTACTAATTCTTTAGGTGACACTCAAACCGATGTAAGTGATGCTAACTTAGGCAACAATTCAGAAGAATTGAGCGAAGAAAGTCTTAATGCAACAAATTTAGCGGAAAATTCTCAAGAAATTCCACAACAATCTTCTCCTGCTAATTTAAGCAATGCTCAAGCCGATTTTATTGAAGAAGTTCCTCCGGGGAATCTCCTTGAAGATACCTCGATTGTTCAGCGTAACCTATCTTATATAAGCCCATTACGGGAATTTGCAGGGGTACAGTCCACTGCTAATCAATTAGGTAAGGGAGAAGTCACTTTTAATGCCAACAGTCGAGTGTTCTTTATTCCAGACTCTCTGGCCGAAAATGCAACGCCTATTTATTTTGGTGGTGGCTTTAGTTGGGGAATTAGCGATAACTTTGAACTATCGCTTCAAGCTCAATTTGTGGATACTGGCCTTCCCTATCGTCAAGGCCCCTTTGAAGCGAATACAATTTCTGATGTCAGTACAGCCAGAATAGATTTGATGATAGAAGGAAAACAGCGTATTTGGCAAAATGAGGCGGATAATTTAGCAATTAGTGGGGTCTTCTCCCTTGATTGGGCGGATGGAAATTATCGTTTCCGAGATTCCCAAACGAGGGAAATTGTTGCTCAAGATAGTGTACAAACCCTTGTTCCGACTTTGAAAGTCCCTGTTACCTTCGATATTAGCAATGATTTTCAATTGACTGTATCTCCCACTGTTGCTTTTTTCCCTAATTCTAGTGCCTTATTTTTCTTCCGTGCGCCAGTGGAAAATCCGGGATCTTTTGGCACAACTTTTGGTTTTACGGCAGGATTATCCTATGAAGTTACCCCTCGTACGCTTATTTGGGCAGACGGCTTTTTCCCCGTGACTGGTAATAATAGCGTTTCTCGTGCATCAGGACAAACTGCCAAGGCGATCGCTTATAATACAGGGATTCGCTATTTAGTCAATCCTCGTTTAGCGGTGGATGTCTTTGCCACCAATTCTTTAGGGAGTAAAGGTGCATTAGCTTTAACCGCAGACAGGGATTTTATGGCTTTGGGGATTGGGATGAAGTTTATGCCCGATTTTATGGCGAATAATCGCAATTATGCCGATAGTTTTGCTCCCCAATGGACGGAAAAAGGAACAACGGTGAGAGGATATGGGTTAGGATTAGCAGAACGATCTAATCTTAATGCGAGGAACTTCCGTATTGATATACTTGGGGGAAGTAACGGAGTTTTAGGGAATATTTCTTACAGTTTTGTCAAAGATTTAGAAATGGGGATCTATTTAGACTATGTTTTTAGTCAAATTGACGAATCTGAGCAGGGATTGAGTGCTAAGTTACGATTGCTCAATCAAGCAGAAGGTGCGCCCCTAACAATCAATTTAGCAGCAACCCTTGGACAAACCAATGAACCCTATGTAAATTACATTAATAATAATCGTCAAGTTGCGAGTCAACGGGGATTTGGTAATTCTGTTCCCAATGTTTTTGAAACAGATGTCTTATTTGAAGGACGCTTGAAAATTGTTACGGTATCTTTACCTCTAACCTATGATTTTAATGAGGAAATGGGAGCAGCTATTTGGCTTACGCCGACATTTGGCTATGTCCAGACATTAGGCGTGGAATTAGCGGGATTTAATGCAGGGGGATTAATTCCCCTAGGCTCAGAGTTTAGTTTAATTGGGGAAATTGGTCAAAACTTTGCCGGTGAAGGGAATGGGTTTATTGGTGAAGTATTACGCAATGCAACGCCTTGGACAGTAGCTATTCGTTGGAATCCCACTAATTTTCGCTTAAATCCTAATTCTGTTCCTTTACAGTCTCATTTTGAACTTTATATCACCAATCGGGTTGGGTTTACGCCTTGGTTGCAAATGCGAGTTAGGGATCAAAATGATACGGCTGTTGGTGCAAGTTTAATGATTCCTTTTTGATGGATGATGGATAATGGACAGTGATCTTTCCTCTCCATTATCCATTCTTGAATCAGCAACTTCCGTCATCTTTGTGGGGCATTTCTGAGATAGTATGTAAGCTGTTACTCATTACGCCTTTGACTGCAGTGACAGGATCTTTTTCATCGGTAATATACACTTGAATTCCCCGACGACTGAGACGTTTAGATAACCCTTCTCCTGCTTCTCCAGTGATTAAAACAAATTGATCGAGTGGATGGGGAGTTGTATCATCGTTATGAAGATCGTGAAAAGTGGGTTGCCCATCTGCTAGGGTTAACTGTTGGGAAAGGGTGGGTTCATTGTCAGCGATCGCTTCATAAACTAAGAACTGACGAGCTTGCCCTGTTTTACCAGAAATAGTTTGGAAATCTTGACTAACAACAGCGATTTTCATGTTGCTCTCTTCCTTCTCATCGCTAAACGACTATTGATATCTTACGAAGAATTGGGCAGATTATCCTTATTTATTCCAATTTTTTTTAGGTTTTCTAGATAACACGGTGAGACTGTTATTCATTTTTATACATTTGATGATCACTTTATTGATCCTCAAGTTTTCTTTAGTTATCGTCATTTTCAATAAGTTTAATACATTAAATCATCTAATTCTGTATAATCAGGTAGGGTAGTATCAATCCCTTGTCCTTGACGTAAAACAATGCGATCGCTTTGAGGACGAGACAACAATTCACTATAATAACGAGCGTTAAAAATGATTAAATCGGCGGGATATCCTTCTTTAATTCTGCCTAATTGGGGTAACTCCATTATATCAGCAGGGATTTTGGTAACACTTTTAATCCATTCATTATAATTATTATCTAAGTGGGCAATTTTTACCGACTGACTCAATACTTCCAAACCATCATGATCCCCAAAACCATAAAAGGGATCTCGACAATTATCACTCGCAAACGCAACAGAAATTCCAGCCTTATTTAACTCATGAACTCTTGTTATTCCTCGCCAAGTCGGTGTTAAGTTTGCTTTTCTATCCTGTAAAAAGAGATTACACATCGGAAGACTAATAACTTTTATATTAGCTTGTTTAACTAACTCAATTGTCTTTTTAACTTGTTCTTCATCCTGCACCGCTAAACTACAACAATGCCCGCAAACAATTGTGTTTTTAAAGTTAAGTTTAATTGCTGTTTCTGCCACTTTTTGCAAGCAGGTCGAATTAGGATTACCATTTTCATCTACATGGAAATCTAAAGATAAGTTTCTTTCTTTTGCGAGCTTAAAGACTTGTTCTAATTGTGAGTCCAATTGAGGATTAATAACAGCAAACCCTCCTAAAACACCATTAATCTCTGCAACTTGATCAGCTAGTTTAACTCCTTCTATAGAGAAAAAATAATCTAAAGGAACTAAAGAAACTGCTTGTAAGGTTAAGCGATCTTGCCATTGTTTTTTTAAGTCTTGAAAAACCTTAAATCGAATATCTGCTTGTTCTCCTAGTGCATCAATATGAGTACGAATTGCCGTTGTTCCATGGACATAACTACATTTTAAACCAAATTCCATCCGTCGATAAACATCTTCAGGTTGACCATATTTTTGATCATCTTGTGTCACGGTTTTTAAAGCTGTTTCAAAGGTTCTATCTAAATTAGGCGATCGCCCCCATGTATGTCCTTTATCTAAGTGAGTATGGCTATCAATAAACCCCGGTAAAACCATTTTTTTATGTAAGTCTATTACAGGTATTTTAGAATCGATTAAAGGGGATGTTTGAATGGTTTTAATAATTCCCTTGTCAATTGCTAAATTGACTAAACAAAGACCTTCTCTATGGGACTTCGTTCCTTTAATTGTGTCTAATAAGGAACTGGGAATATGAGCATTTTTTAGCCAATAAGAATTACTGTTAGGAAGTTGCATAGATTAGAAATTAAAATTACCTAATTAATTGATTAATTAAAATAATTGGGTTTTGTTTATTATCAATGTTGAATTTTAACTATTTGAAGAAGTCAAAGCTTGAACTAGAATCCGCATTAGAGGTTCTAAATCTTCAGGGACTCGGTAATTTTCTAAACCTTGATTGATATGTTTATCCTCTCGGTTTAAACACCCAAATTGCCATATATTTCCAGTGGTAACTGCCCCTAAAAGTCTAATTTCCTGACTATCTAACCATTGATCTAAAGCAATAAGTTGAGTCGCCAGTTGATTAAACCCATAGTCTAAATCGCCTTTTTTTGCTTCAATAACAATGACATGATAGGGGTTATGAAGAAAGTAATCTAAAGAACCTTGTAACTGCTCGGACACTTTAAGCGAGTATTCAATTCTTAGTTGAGCATTTGTATAATATACAAGGTCTGTAATAACAGGCGCAATCAAAATTTCTCGCCTTGCTATTTCCGTACTTAAGAGAACATTGGGTAAGATAGCTATTATCCGTTCTTCTAATTGTTGAAGACGGTTTAACGCTCCTTTATATTGGGATAAATTGAGATGCTTTCTAGAAAAGGTATAGCCAAAGTCTTTGACTAATTCATCTACATTAACTTTTAATTCAAAGATTTTACTGAAGGTGTAAGATTGATTGGGATCGAGAATTTTCATATAGCAAAGAAAGAGTTAATGAGGACGGCTCTCCCGACTGTATGGTGATAAGCAAAACTTATCGAAATAATAGAGTTTAAAACCTTGCCTTTTACGGCGAAAAGTTGTTCGAGCAAGGTGTAAATCCTCGTTACAAAAATAACTTCCGACTTCTGACTTCATTTAGGGAGATTAGTTACAATTAGCATGAAATACCCAAGCCCCAATTGTCACTTGACAGGTTCGACTACTAAAAAACTTTTGCACTTGAAGTGTTACTTTAGGAGAACAAGCTTGCAAAACTAAGAGCAACACGATAAAGGTAACTAAAGTTTTAAAGAAAAGATTTCCATTATTTAAAGCCATAATTGATCATTCTAAGATTTAAGTGGGTCTCCAGAGTTAGAATACCCTCATCAAAGCTTAAAACGATCAAAAACCAAAGACTCATTCAACTTTTTACTTACTTACTAGAATGCAAAGAACGGGTAGATTCCAAAGCCGTTAAAGTAGATAAATTGGCATTTTGATAATAGTGGGTCAAAATCTCATCATAAGTAACCCCTTCTTCCGCTAAAAAGTAAGTTCCCCATTGACTTAAGCCAATTCCATGACCGAAACCTCGACCCTGAACTTGGAATGTTCCATTGACATTAGAAACTGTAAATAAGGTACTTCTTAAGCCTAAAACCTGTCGTAATTTTGTGCCACTCAACCGTTTTGAACCCCGTGATCCCACAACTCTCATCGTAACAACCCGTCCATGAGGTGTGGTTTGTTCTGGAACAAAGGATCGAATTGTTCCGACACCGCCAATTGTACGACTCATTTGTGACACACTGAAGGCTTTTGTCCACTGAAATACAGGAGCAGACTGATCATAATCAATTACCCCTCGTAGATAGGGTAAAGGGGATGACCACACATCCTCGACATTTTCCGTATGTCCCCCCGATGAAGAATGGAACGCGGAGAGGATAACTTGACCATTGTAGGTCATGACCTGTCCAAGAGTACTATTTACTGCGTCTTGGGTACTGACAAATTCTGTATCTAACCCCTTATAAACTTGAGTTCTTGTGGTGGTATCTAAATCATAGTAGCGGTTAGCCGATTTAGCGACTTTATGAAGGGCATAAGTTCGGGCAGCGACAGCTTGTGCTTTTAAGGCTTCTAACGGCCAAGTAGGAATGGCTTCTCCTCCTACCACACTATAAAGATATTCCTCTAAATCTACTAAATTAAGCGCAGTTACCCCTTGTCCCATGCGAATCAGACGAATACGACCTCGATACCAGCGATCGCCAATCCAAACAACACCGCCATCGGTGGGTTCGATAATTAGCTGATTTCCTCTCCACTTATCCACTGCTACACCGCTTCCGCGAGGGGTAGCTGAGATCGCTTCCATGGCCTCCACTGTTCCTAATTTTCGGCCGGCCGTGTCTTTAATAACCGCAGGGGTAGAACTTCCGACTTTAACACGATTGACTCCTTTGGTAATGGCAATGCGTAATTCTTTTGCTTCAACAGGAATCATCCACAATAGCCATAGGAGTCCGGATAAGTACCCCAAACGACTGAACCATTTCCAACGGAATAATCCGCAAATCAAACGGGTTGAGTTAACCATTTTTACTTTTCTCCTCACACACTCACGCAATATGATAACTCAACTTTTCCCAGATCGGATCATTAAATGAAGTCGGAAGTGCCATTTATATTTTGTTAAATTGGCATTTTTGCTGTTAAACTGCTTCTTCGACAATCAACCCTCCTTCGACTAATACTTTGGATAAGTCTAATAAACTGAGCATTCTTCCTTCATAGGGAACAACTCCTTGTAAATAATCTTCATTAACCCCATAAGCTGCGGGAACATCTGTTATTGTTTTGGGATCTAATAATAAAACATCTCGCACTTCATCAAGGGTAATTCCTACCACAATTCCTTCAACATCGACGACTACAGCATTTTTCCGTTTTCTTACTTGAGAGGTCGGTAAATTGAAGCAACCACTCAGATCAATTAAGGTTAAAATTTCACCTCTAAGGTTTATATTTCCCAGAATATGGCGAGGAGTACAAGGAATTTGAGTCATTTTATTAAAAGTAGTAAATTCCCGCACTAATTTAAGATCAATTCCGAAAAATTCATCACTAAAAGCGACAACGGCAATGGGTTTAACATCGGTTAAATCTTGCTTAGTATTAATTTGTCTGAGGTTAGCTGCACGAGTTTGATAAATAATTCGTTCTTCTGGGGTTGCTTGGGGACAAAAACTTAATTCTTTATTTAAAAAAGTTATATTAACAGGGTCAGAAAATTCGTCTGTTTCTTCTTCAGGAATATCTTGGGAATCAACATATCGCAGAAGATTTTCTAAGTTTAATAAGGTAAATAATTGTTCACCACTACGAGAAATTCCTGCAATGAACTTTTCAGGTACAGCATCATCTAAATCAGATAAGTCAAAGGATAAATCTTGGGTAATTTCATCAGGAGAAATGTTTCTCACATCATAAACCTGATTAACAATAATTCCAACTTTTAAGTCTTGCCAATTAAGGACAATGACGCTATCTTCTAAATGATAGTCAATAGGAGAATAACCAAAGCGGCGGTTTAAGTCCATAATAGGAATAATTATACCTCTAAGGTTAATAATCCCTACTATATCATTGGGGGTTTCAGGTAATGGGGTAACTTCAGGAAGGAAGAAAATTTCTTGCACACTAAGGGTAGGAACGCCATAGCATAATTTATTGAAATTAAAGGTTAAATAAGAATGTTCTTGCATGATTTTGTCTCCTTTTCAGTGATTTGTAGGGACGTAAGGCTTGCACCCATTTGTCTGATTTAACTATCATTAGTGAGGTTTTAGGGGTAGGGTGGACAAGAGCAATGTAATTTATGTTAAGTTTAAAGTCAGAATTGCCCACCTCAAAGGTTTTAATTACAGGCAAGATGCCTGTTCTACATTTTAGGCTAATTGACTTTCTAATTGAGTCATTAAATCAACTACTTTTAGGTTATCCATTTTGGGAATAACCGCATCTTCAGGCATAGATTGAAGAATTTTTAAAGCAGATTGCTGCATTTTTTGACTGCGCTTATAGTTGCCCTCCTGTTGGTAAATATTAGCAAGTTTGTAATAGGCAAAAATTGAGTTAGGCTCAAGATAAATAACCTTATTAAGATTTTGTCTTGCTTGGTTTAAATCCCCTTGTTCGTCAGCAATTTGAGCGAGTAAATAATAAGGATCAATTGCAAAAGAATTAGCAGCAATGGCATTATTACAAGCTTCAATGGCTTGAGAATATTTACCTAAATTAGCATAAATTTCTCCTAAAAGATAATGAGCTTGGAAATGATCGGTTTTTTTTGCTAATACTTTTTCAAGGCGTGGAATTGCTAAAAAGTAAGATTTTTGCTCAATAAATTCCAAGATTTCTTTAAAGTAAGTATCTTGAGCATTGGTCTTTTTTTGTTGAGCAATAGGTTTAAGTTCTACTTTGTTAGGTGTAGAAGAAAGGGGAAAAGCGTTAGCTTCAGAGGAAGAAATAAAAGGAGAAGCTACAGGTTTTGTTAACCCTCGCTTTGTCTCAGGTGTAGGAGATAAAAAAGTACAGTTTGTTCGAGTTAATTGATGAGAAGAACGGGTATAATCTTGAAAAGCTTGTCCTAAATTTTCGAGGTTTTCTGAAGGACGCTGATAAATAATCGATTCGGGAAAAAGTTTGGTTTGAAATCGTTTAAGATGGGGCATGGCCACTTCAGCATGACCGGTCATTAAATAGCCAAAGGGTTGCAACATATTGTAAAATTTACCTAAAACCCGAACAATTGCTAATTCAACGAAATAGATAAAGACATTACGACAGATGACCAAATCCATATTACTAAGGTCAAATTCATCAGAAGGAAAGCTATCTTTTACTAAGTTAACTCGATGAAATTCCACCATTTTTTTGATCTTAGAATTAAGGTGATATTCGCTGTTGATTTGTTTAAAATAACGGTGTTTAATGTCATCTTTAACCATACGGAAAGACCAATTATTATAGATTCCTTTACGAGCAGTTTCTAAGGACTTATTGTTAATATCAATTCCATAGATTTTAATTTGCCATTTTTCTATATCAGGAATGAGTTCTTGTAGTAAAATTGCGATAGAGTAGGGTTCTTGTCCCGTTGAGCAACCTGCACTACAAATACGGATTAAACGACTGCTTTTTTTGCGTTCAATTAAGTCGGAAACAATATGATTTCTCAAGAGTGCAAATTGACCTTTATCACGGAAAAAATAACTTTCTCTATTTGTCATTAAACAAACAAATTGTTGCCATTCTCTATCACTTTCATGGGTTTGGGAAGCCAAAAGATGATAATATCCTTCAGGAGATTTTAACTTTAACGCTTTAACCCTAATGGCAATATTTTCCTTAAGCGTACGCAAATTTTGTTCACGGACTTCAATTCCTGTTTGTTTGGCGATAAGGTCAATAAATTGGGCTTTTAGTTCAGGACTCAGATAGGCTTGTGTCATAATCAGTTAACAGTGAACAGTTAATCGTTAACAAGTTCGTAGTAAAGGCTTTAGCCCTTTTTAAGCCCTAAACGGCTTACTACAAACCTTTATTGTTTTAACCGTTGCAAGACAACTGGGGCAATTTCTTGAATCGGTAAAACCTTATTAGCTGCCCCTAATTTAATCGCTTCGTGGGGCATTCCGAAGACAACAGACGTAGCTTCGTCTTGAGCGATAGTAAAGCTGTTTTTTCGGGCAATTTCCAATAATCCGGCTGCCCCATCCCGTCCCATTCCGGTCATTAACACAGCAATAGCGTGTTTTCCGTAGAATTTAGCGATAGAATTGAATAAAACCGTGACAGAGGGACAATGACCATCCACATTAGCTGATTCATGGCAATAAAAACGACCGCCTCGGTCAATTTCTAAGTGTTGCTTATCAGGTGGAAGATAAACCACACCGGGCTTAGGTATTTCTTGATGTTGGGCAATTTCGACAGGTAAAGGACAATTTTGGTTAAACCACTCGACAAATCCATCTAAGAAGCCTTTGCTAATATGTTGGACACAAAGCACAGGAACTGGAATAAATGGGGGAAATGTGCTAAAAAACTCTTGTAATGCCTGTGGACCTCCTGTAGATGTCCCTACTGCTAACACTTTAATGGTTGCATCAATATCGGGTTTGAAAGCAACTGGCGGAAAACTATCGGGGGAATGGGTAATATTTCTAGAAATGAGACGTTTTTTATGATGAAGCTTTTTAGTAAAGACTTTTACCCCAGAAACAATGCGAATTTTATTGATTAAACGGGCTTTTGTGGCTTCGTATTCTTGACTAAGTCCTGCGGTGGGCTTAGGAAACACATCCACTGCCCCTGCATTCATTAGTTGAAACACCTGTTGAGTGTCTTCTTTTTGGACTGATGCACTAATGATTAAAATCGGTGTCGGAAATTTATCCATTACCTCCATGGTGAGTTCTAAACCGTCCATTTTAGGCATATAGAGGTCGGCACAGATGATATTAGGCTTTGTTTTGGGAATTAACGTCATTGCATCAACCCCTGTACGGGCTGTTCCCACGACCTGCATATCGGGGGTTTCATCTACCATGCGTTTTAACACAGTCATGGCGACGGGAGAATCTTCCACTATAAGGACTTTAATCATTTCAGTTATCAGTTATTAGTTATCAGCCGTTATCAGTTATCAGTGATTAGTTTGTCTCTTAGCGTTGGTTACCATTGGATGATATGTGTTCATCATGTACTGTGAACTGTTCACTGATAACTGTTAACTGTTCACCGTTTTAAACCATTGACTCTAAATCACGGACTTTTTCATTAATTTGTTTTGTTCCTGCGGTAATTTGATTGATACCGGCTGCATTTTGCTGTGCGCCTTGGTTAATTTGTTCCATAGAAGCCAAGACTTGTTGTACCGCCCGACTTTGTTGGCGAATATTCAAGGTAATTTGCTGGTTGTTCATTACCACATTATTAATGGCTTCAGCCACACCAGCGAAAGCTTGAGCCGTACGTTCTGTGACTTGCATCCCAGCATTAACGGTTTTTGTACCTTCATCGGTAACCATAACCGTTGTATTGATAGCATTCTGGATATCACTAACTAAAGCGTTGATTTTCTCAGCAGATTGTTTACTTTGGTCGGCTAGTTTACGGATTTCTTCGGCAACCACAGAGAAGCCTTTACCATGTTCTCCTGCACGAACGGCTTCCACCGACGCATTAAGGGCTAACATATTAGTCTGTTGGGCTAAATCGCTGACCAAATCCGAAATATTCCCAATTTGAGTGGTTTGCTCACTTAAGCGCATGGTTTGATTGGCAATATCTAGCACTTTGTTTTTCAGTTCCATCATGGCAGAAACCGTATCTTCTACCGCATGGTTACCATTTTCAGCCAATTGTAAGACTTCTTGAGCAGCATTGGAGGCAGATTCTGCTTGTTCTTCAGATTGACGTGAGGATGCCCCTAATTCGTCCATTGTGGTTGTGGTTTCGTTAACGGCGGCCGCTTGTTCATTGGAGGTCGTAGCTTGTTGTTCGGCTGAAGTGGTAATTTGACTAGAAGAGGTGGTAATGTCGGTGACATTTCTCTTCACTTGTTGGGAAATCTTACCTGAAATGACTGCACCAAGGGCAAAAGTACCAACGGCACCAGCAATCGTGCCTAAGATAACGACTAACATAGAAATCCAAGTAATCGTATTATCTTTTTTGCGAGCCATGGCAATAATGTCAGCTTGACGCTTTTCCATCTCTTCATACATCTCGAAAAGGTTTTCTAGTTCTAGTTCAGGCGTTTTAGCCATCGCTTGTTGAACTTGTCCTGCTTTAACTAGACTTAAAATCTCATTGATAACAGTATCAAGACGGTCAGCTTCCGCTTTAATTTTATTCCAAGTGGCAATTTGGTCTTTATCTTGGATTTCAGCATCCACTTTGCCCGCATTTTCTTCGTATAGCTGTAGTGCTTTTTGGACGGTAGCCGTGTGCTGAGTTTGTTTAGGGTTCATAACAGCTTCAAACGTATCACCCCGACCCAGTGACAATCCTATCATGGCTGCTTCGAGATATTCCATGACATGGTTGGCTCTTGCTCTTTCCTTCGTGATGTCACTTTGTATTTTTACAGTAACACCTATAATCATGGCAAAAAGAACTAATAAACCGAGAGGTGCGCTATAACCTAAGAGAATACGGGTCTTCAATTTTTGTGCTTTAAGGATACTCATGATTTTGACCTCTTGTGATTTGGTAAGTAGTTGGTTGCTCATTTCGGACTAGAAACTGTATTTTTGTAGTGGGTGGGTTGTGAACAATGGTTAATTCGTGGTCACATAATTGATGAGATAAACCCACTCCTACGAATTGCTTATACCAAGCGATCAATTGTTTCAATCAACAGTTCTTGGTTAAATTGGTCTTTGACAAGGTAAGCATTTGCCCCTACTTGTGCGCCTCGCCGTTTATCCTCATCGGTAGCCAAAGAAGTAACAAGAATAATCGGTAATTCTTGATATTCAGGGTTTTGACGGACTTTCGCCACGAAGTCAAATCCATTCATATTCGGCATTTCAACGTCTGAGATAATGCCATCAAAAGCACGGGTTTGCAGTTTGTTGTAGCCATCTAAGCCATCAACGGCGATAACTACCTCATAAGGGACTTGCGGAGTAATAGATTACCGACTAAGATAGGGGAATATATTTTTTATCCCAACCATGCTAACGGAAAAAATCAAGCTAACCTTCAAAGATGCAGCGAAAAAGCTAACAGGACACAAAA
>JBFRWB010000130.1:0-23351 GCA_051439375.1 Microcystaceae cyanobacterium | reverse complement strand
GGGGAATCCTGAAATAAGGAATTTCATCCTTTTTTTGACTCCATAGCTGAAGCTAGGGGAATCCTGTACCTTAATTGATCAATTAAAATCACTTTTTTATATTATTTTGAATTTTGAATTTTGAATTTTGAATTTTGAATTACCCGAAGGGGTCAAACACCCTAATGCGTAGGGCTATAACAGTTAACAGTTAGCAATTGTTGATGGAAAGAGTCTATTATTTGGTTAAGCTTTACTATCGAAAGAGGAAGCTTCTTCTTGACGGCCTTCTTGAATCGCTCTAGCACGATCTTCTTGATACAATGGGGCTAAACGCACGATAACCTCCCTGTCTTCTGAATTGACATCATTTTGAACAAACAAGTTCTGTTGTAAATTATATATAAGAAATCCTGCCTTCTTTAAGGCTTCAGTGTTTCAAGGGTTACAACTTGAGGAGGGGTAGCATCAGGGGGATAAATTAGGGAAAATAGCACGGTTCTTCGCTCATTTGCCTTTAAATCTAAGGATAGCAAACCTTGCCCCCTCTCTCCTCGTCGTTGTACTAAATGAAAATAACGGTTTTGTATGTTTCTTTCCTCATCTGGATATTTAACCCTAACTAACCCTCGAAAAAACACGCTTGTACTAGGAGGTTCAAGAAATTGTAATCCATTCTTTAATTGATCCTCTTTTACAGGTGTTTGTACCTTTAAAACTACCCTTTGAGTCTCTGAAGTGGGATTATATAGGGGTAAAATTAAATTGTACTGAACGCCATAATTACCATGTGCTTCATAGGCCGTATCTGGGTAGCGGACTAATAAGGGCGCAGTCTGTACCTGTTGTGTGCCGAGTCTTCCCCCGATGAGGGTACTAATTCCATAGGAAATAGACTCTCCAGCCTTGGGAATACTTAAGTCTAATTTTCCTCTATCCGTTAATCTTGTCTCCCACGCTGCGCCAAGAGAAACCCCTGCTACTCTCCCATACACTAATTCGGTTGGGTTATTAGGATCACTAGGGGGGCGATCGCGAGGGGTCGCCAAATCACCATTTTTTAACAAACTTTGCCACTCTGAGAGACTAGGGGCAATATCTTGACCTAATTCATCTCTCTGAGCGAATTGGGCTAAACTGGCAATATACAAGGGATCTTTACTATACAATCGCAAATAAGTAGAACGTCCATTGAGTGGGGGATCAAGATCCCGAACAGGAATGGGAAGATTCAGTAAAATTCGACTGGATTGAGGAGGAATCACTAATTGAGTGGGAATCTCATCATTGAGACGCTCCTTCAGTAAGTCTCCCATTACTCGACTACCCGGCCCTGCATAAACATCCTGCTCATTAGCCTCAATTTGGGGAGGGAGTTCAATAAAAGGGGCATCAGGTTGACTTAAATAGGTTGCACCTTGTAAGATTTGTACCGTAATCGTTTTATTACTGGGATTATTGAGGAGAATCCCTAAATAAAGGGTTCTTAAATCCTCTGGGGTATTGGCTTTGGCGATGTGATGGGCAAAAATATCAAATCGTCCTTGGAACGCATGATCTAGATGGGCGTTAGGATAAGTTTTCTGATGAGGTGGAAAGGTAGAAAGTAAAATTCCTTCGTTTAAGACTAATTCGGGACTGTTGCTATTAAAAACCCGAACAGTATCTAAACTGCCAGAAAGAGGACGAACCGACTGAGAAATGACCACTTCTGACTGAATGGGAAAATTGAGAGAGCCACTAATGGGAGACAGCAATACAAGAAGGTCTAACATTTTTTGCACTACGATTGAGCATTCTAAAGATTAATATATCTTTGGCCAAGTTGTTTCGCTATTAAACCTTTTGTTATTTGCTGCTAAACTAAAAGATAGTAACAATTCGTAACATTTCTACCTCTCCTATGGCAGCTAACGTTGAAATTTATACTTGGAGTACCTGTCCTTTCTGTATTCGTGCTAAAGGACTTTTGAACAAAAAAGGCGTTGACTTTACCGAATATTGCATCGATGGAGACAACGCAGCAAGGGAAAAAATGGCTCAAAGAGCCAACGGAAAGCGTAGTCTTCCCCAAATCTTTATTAATGAGCAACATATTGGGGGCTGTGATGACATTTATGCCTTAGAATTTCAAAAGAAACTAGATCCCTTATTAGCACAAAAAAGGTGACAGCCTGTGAAGTTCGCTTTTATTATCGATCCCTTACCCCAACTAGACCCCGGCCACGATAGTACTGTTGCTATGATGGAAGCTGCTCAAATCCTCGGCCATGAGGTTTGGGTGACTAAAATGCAGCAATTAAGCATTATTGAAGGGAAAACATGGGGAATTGTACAATCGGTTCAATTAACCCCAGTAGAGTTACAGGGCGATCGCTGGATTGCTGCATCCCCATGGTATCAGGTATCGGAGGCGGTTCTTACCTGCTTAGAAGAGATGGATGCGGTGTTTATGCGCCAAGATCCCCCTGTTACCATTCCCTATCTTTACGCTACCTATCTTTTATCATTGATTAATCCCAATAAAACCTTGGTGGTGAATTCTCCCCAAGGATTGCGGGAAGCTAATGAAAAGCTTTATACCCTTCAGTTTAGAGAAGTAATGCCTGAAACAGTAGTTAGCCAAGATAAGGCAGTTTTACGGCAATTTCTCGAAGAACAGGGGAAAGCAGTCCTTAAACCCTTGGGGGGGAAAGCAGGGGAAGGGATCTTATTTTTAGATCCGGGCGATCGCAATTTTAACTCTTTAGTCGAAATTAGCACTCAGCAAGGGAAAGAAGCTGTAATGGTGCAGAAATTTCTGCCAGAAGTTAAAAATGGCGATAAGCGAATTATTGTACTCAATGGTGAGCCAATTGGTGCAGTGAATAGAGTTCCGACGGGAAAAGAATTTCGCGGTAATATGGCAGTTGGGGGAAGGGTAGAGAAAACAGAGATTACTCCTAGAGAGTTAGAGATTTGTGAATTAGTTGCCCCTAAATTACGGAAAAATGGCTTATACTTTGTTGGTTTAGATGTCATTGGTGGTTATTTAACTGAAGTCAATGTTACCAGTCCAACAGGTATTAGGGAAATTGATCGCTTAAATAATGTAAATTTAGGCCAGCAGGTAATTCAATGGGTGGCTGCAACGATAACTCAATTAAAATAGGAATCCCATCCTTGGCAACTTCTATCATTTGCCCTGAAATTGCAGATAGACACTAAATGAATCGCTCTCGCTCTATCTTAATTATTAATCTAATGTTCATCCAATGTTCGCAATTTTACAGCGTTTACTGTTGATTAATATCTGAATCGAGTGATGCTAAAGGTAGCCAATCAAGATCCAGTATTTGTTCTAAGGTATAAGGACAATCTTCAGGAAAAGTTACCTGATATCCTGTCTTCTGTCGAACGTATCTTAATCCTTTTACATAAATTCTCGTTTTGTTTTCCTGTAAATGATTTCGTAAATTTTGGGTTAGATCCTCATTCAGTTGAGTCCGAAAACTGATAATCTCTGCTTGCCAGTGATTAGCATTATAATCTGATTCTGTTGTCCAATATTGCAGTAAAAGTAAATGTCCAATAATTTGCTCAAGTAACCGTTCAACGGCTCTTTTGTCTCTCCGACTCAATGCTTCTAACTCCTCAATTAAATGCTGCTTATCGAGTTCGTTGAATTTATTCTCTTGTAATAAATAAATTGTTTTTTCTAACCAGTGATCATAATTAAGTTCATACAGAGAAATTAAATTATCTTTGAGCATAATTTTTACCTTTATTTATAATAAACTAAATAGGAAATCGTTTCATAGATGCGATCGCTTGTCTTGCCGTTTGGGATAACTTCTCAGATACCCCCGGAATTTGAGGAATTTGCCATAAAACATCAATGGTTCGCCGTAACAACCGCACAATATCCCCATCATCTAAATTCGTATTCTCAAACAAATCATACCAATTAATTCCTAATGCCCACTGTTCCACCAGTCCCACACAACGCATTTCTAACCAGACGGGAATGGCCAAAGCATAGCGTTTCTGACATTGATTGAGCAAACGACGGGTTTCTTTTAAACTTACCTGTGGAGGGTTACTTATTTCAAATACCTGTCCCACTTCTGGGGACTGAGGAAAGGAAACCCAAGCATCAGGTCGTAAAGGTTCAGTAATTAAAGCACTCACCAGTCCTGCCAATTGATGTGCCTGTAATTCCTCTAAATAACCCGATATTAACACTAATCCTAACCATAACTCATTCTCTGAGCGAATAGTTGCAGCCGCTTGTCCTAATGGTGTGGGGTGATAATCTGATAACGCATTAAATTTTTGCAAAACTGCGATTAAATTGAGAAATTCCTCCCAATAATAGGACTTACGAGATTGTAGCTTCTGAAAGCGGATTTGAATTTGTTGTAGCTGCTTTTGTAATTCTTGCCGTTGATTATAAGATTTGAGAAACTTTTTGGGGTTTTTACTCTTTTTCAAGGGATGTTCGTTTAAAGCAGACTCTACTCCCAATAAACGTTGCTGTTGTGCTTCTATCTCTGGTGGAATCTGGAAATCTGGTTGATAAGATTGTAACGCGTCTATCACTGTAACGGTACTGTCTCCCCCTTTTGTCCCTTTTCCTAAGGCAAAATTCTCCAAATTAGGTAATTCAAGGGTTTCTACCACAGCAACAGGGATAAAATTGGCTTCTAAGTCCGTAACATCTCGTTTAACTGCCCGATACCAATGATTATCCTTCCCTAAGCATAATAAGTCGGGTATTTTGCCGGCGCCTGCTATGTAAGCCACAAAAACCGCCATCATAGGACGACTCACCCGTATATGCTTTCCTTTTAAATAAAGTAACGTTCCCTGTTGTAAATCTCCCAATAAGGGCAGAATTTCTTTCTTTCTGGTTTCATCCGCCTGTTGTTTCAGTATTTTTAATAATCTTCTCTCTTCTCTTACTCGATTATTTAATTTAATATACTGTTTCACCGTATGATCATCAAAACCTGCTAACTCAATATCCAATTGGGTTAAGCGTGTGGTTAACTCAAAAATAGATTGCTGTTCGGGTTCAAGCTTTAATTTAGCCAAGTATTCGGCAAAACTGCGTTCTAAAAGCCCTTTAACCTCATCAATGCTGTGTTTTTGTAATAAATTCAACACCATGCCATAAGAAGGGGCAAAACAGCTTCTCAAAGGTTCAGGATTTGCTGTGGCTAAATAAGCGGCCTCCTTACATCCTTCGTAGGGGGTTTCCACCGTTACTACATAGCCTACCGTATCCATGCCCCGACGACCCGCCCGACCCGCAATTTGTAAAAACTCCGATGGGGTTAATAAACTATGGCCGTCTTCTGTGCGTCGTTTGAGAGCAGAAATTACCGTCGTCCTTGCGGGCATATTAATTCCAGCAGCAAGGGTAGCTGTGGCAAATACGACCTTAATCAAACCCATTTCAAACAGTTTTTCGATAAATTCCTTCCAAACTGGTAAAATTCCCGCGTGGTGACTGGCAATTCCTCTGGTTATCGGTTCTATCTGGTCATAATAAATGCAGCCTGAACCGTAGGCTAAACTATTTAATATATCTTGACGGAATTCGGGATCTTCATGTAGTGCTTCAAGTAATGCTTGCGTTTGATCTCGATCACGTTGCAAGAAACCTTGAAAGGGGTTAGCGCGGTTAGGATAATTATTATGGACAAATTCTAATAAGCCTTGCTGTAACTCTGCATTTTCCCCCAGAAAAAAGATTAAGACCGCTTCGTATAGGGCTTTTGCTTCATTTTCTGTGACAAGAACTTCTCTACCTAACTTTCCTACCGCTTGATCACATCCTCGACGGCTAAAAATAATATAGATAGCGGGTAAAAAATCTCTTTCCCGTAATTGCTCAACAATTTGGGGAATAGATGGACAATCTTGGCGGCGGAGACGTTTTTTCTTGCCTTTTTGATTCTTTTTCGGCAATAAACGATTATTGATATCCGTTTGCTTCTGATTGAGTAAGGGAAAAAGCCCTTTCTTTTGGCTATAGTAGAATTGGAGAGGAACAGGACGAAAATCAGAGTTAATTAGGTTACATAAAGAAGGAGAAGGTTGTTTTTCCCGAATCCCGTTGATCCAATCCGTTAACTGTTCAGGGTTACCAATAGTTGCAGACAGCGCAACTAATTGGATGGATGCGGGACAGTAAATGATCGATTCCTCCCACACTGTTCCCCGTCCTCTATCGCTGATATAGTGACATTCATCGAGAATAACAGTGGCTACCGCTTCTAGGGACGTTCCTACCTCTCCAATAGGGGTTTCATAGAGCATATTGCGGAAAATCTCCGTCGTCATTACCACAATATCTCCGTCAGGGTGCTGTACCATATCACCTGTGATTAACCCTACGGTAACTTGGGTCAAGTCGGCAAATTTTTCTTGAAAATCCCGATATTTTTGATTCGATAGGGCTTTAAGGGGGGTGGTATAAAAGACTCGCTTTCCTTGACTAAGAGCCTGATAAATGGCATATTCAGCAATAACGGTCTTACCAGAACCAGTAGGGGCGCAAACCACCACAGAATTGCCTTTATCTAACGCTGCGATCGCTTTTTGCTGAAAGGTGTCTAGTTCAAAGGGAAAGAGGGTTTGGGGATCGAGAGACCAAGAATTAGGGGAATTAATCACGCACTTAGGGTGGCTGAGTTATCAGCTAAACTTCGACTTTTATCGATTGTAATCTACAAAAGCATCCTAGCGGAGCGAAACGCAGGTTATCTTAAACTCTACTTTAAGATGAATGTTGGGAGTTAATCTTCTTCATCCCATGATTCTACAACTAAGACGGCATCAATGGGATCTTTCATGGTAAAACCAAACTCTTGTAATTCTTTTTTCCAGAATGTCCACTCTTGACCGAAAAGAAAGGCGATTTTCCATAAACTATCCCTTGGTTGAATCACTTTTGACTCCACTAAGGAAGCCAATTTACGTTGAAATTTCACCATGGGGTGTGCAACTTGATTGAGCATAAATAAATGAATGAATGAATGTTAATTGTGCAAAGACTAGATGGTAAATTACTTTGGTTGTTTCTTGACAACACTGGTTGGTGGAGGCTTAGAAGATGCGAGAAGGGTTGGAGGAAGCCTATCCGAAACCTACTTACCATTCTTAAGCGATCTTTAACTTTATGACAATAGGGTTTTTACGGGAATCTAGTTCGGTTATTTCTAAAATCACCTTGGTTGGGGATAATTCTGCTGATGTAATGATTAATTGTGTGTAGGACTATATTTTCTCACCACTGAGAATAAAAACAGGATCAACGGCCGCAAAGGTTTGATGAATTCCTCTGGTTTCTAAACGATTGATTCCTGCTTGTACAACTTCAATATTACGGGCTTGTAGTTCTGATAAGCCTTCTGATACTTGATAAAGTGTTTCTAATGTCCCTGCGGTGATAACGATCTTTCCTTCGGGTTGTAATAGCTGCCAAACAGAGATTAAAATGTCTTTAATGACTTTTCCCCCTTCAATACAAACTCTATCTGGTAAAGGCGACAGATTTTGCAGGCATTCAGGAGCGTTTCCTTCTAATACTTCAATATTATGTACTGAAAAGCGATCGCTGTTATGGCGAATTAAATTGGCCACTTCTTCATCCCTTTCGACAGCAATAATTTTCGCTTTTGGACAAAGTAAGCCGATCTCCACGGGAATTGTACCTGTTCCTGCCCCAATATCCCAAAAAACCGAATCTTCTTTGATACGCAGCGCAGAAAGAATCAGTAGTCGGACTTCTCGCTTACTCATGGGGATACCGGGTAAACGCTCAAATAAGTGATCAGAAATACCGGGGGTAGCATAAGGCCAAAGCATAAAACAATTATAGAAGTTCAGGAGTTACAGGCGTTCAGAAGTTATAGAGGAATCAATAACTTTTATCTTTTTTCTTGTTACCACCATTTTATAATGAATTCTGCTTATCTACTCAATGACTGATTTTTCTTAACACAATTGCGCTAAATAGTCATAAAAGTCTTGAAATAAAGGACATTTTTGTTTAACAATATTGGGATCTAAATCGAGTAATAACAAGGGTGTATGAGTACTTTTAGAAAAAGATTCCTGATTTCGATAGATATAATTATGCTTTTTATCTGCACATATTTCTAAATCTAAAATACATGGGTTTTCAGAATTATTTAATGTGTTTTCTACAATATAGCCATAAGCTAATCTAAGATAAGCTCAACATAGTTAAAAATGGATAGATATAGCCATTATAAATCATTCAAGATCCGTAGTGCCGTCCAGTATCTTCTGATAAAAAACTATCAGCGATCGCAAAACTTTAATGATCAATCCAATCTTACTTCCTATGATGACCCTACTCTGTCTAATCTTAGATGATTCACTGATGACTGATCACTGAAATGACTCTAAAGTTGTCACTAATTTAACCTCAAATTCTTCTTCAAAGATATCTTTTTTATAGTCTAAACTCCATAACTCTAATGCACAATCATCCTTGAGATTCGAGGGGGTTAAGTGAAGATGTAACCGTCGATATTCGGGATCAAATTTACATTCTACCGTAGAAATAGCCCCAACTTGACGACGATCTAAGGCGACTGCAATTCTTAGGATAGCACTTAATTCTCGTACCATGCGACGTTGTTGGTCGGGCAATTTACTATAAGCATCATGTTTCTTTTTAGGCTTGCTTTTACGGTGATAACGGGCAATATTCGCTAACACTTCTAATTCCATTTCACTATAACCTAATAATTCCGCATTACGAATTAAATAATAAGAATGTTTATGATGGGCAGCATGACTAATAAATAAACCACAATTATGTAAAATACTTGCTCCCCATAATAATTCTCTTGCTTCGTTTCCCCATTGATGTAAGATAGTGTGGGTTTGATCAAATAAACTTAGGGCAAAGTTAGCAATTTTCTCCTCATAAGCTAATTCTACTTTATACTTACGGGCAATTTTCATAATACTCCGACGACGAATTTCTCCTTGATATTGCAAGCGACTTTCAATCAAACCGTGAGTTAACATCCAATCAACTATTACCCCTTCTCTTAAGGCTCTTTCGCAGAGGATAACTGTCTCTAAGTCTAACATTGTCATCACTTCTAATAAAATTATTGCCCCGGCTAAAATAATTTCTGCTCGCTTTTCTGACATTCCTGATATATTTAATCGCTCTTGATAGGAAGAATTAGCAATCTTTTTAACAATTTTTTCAAGGTCTTGACGACTCATTTGATACCCTTGTAAGGGGTTGGGAACTTCTCCTATTTCTTGCAGTGCATGAATTGTTATAAGGGTTTCAATTGTGCCAGATGTTCCCACTAAGCGGGGTATTTCTTCGGGTTGTAATTTCATTTTTAACTGCTCAATTGGACGTTCTAACATTCCTCGTATATAAGCCCGTAAATAAGTATATTCTTCTTCACTAATGGGATCCGTTGTAATAAATTCGCTGGTTAAACGCACTGCACCAACCTTGGTACTGCTTAGAAAACGGGGTTTATCACTATCAGCAAGGATAATTTCTGTTGATCCTCCCCCAATATCTACAATAGCGTGGGTTTTTTGCTGAAAATCCATCCCCGACATTACCCCTAAGTAGATACGTCGTGCTTCTTCTTGTCCAGAAATTAAATCAACCTGAATTCCTACTTCTTTGGCAATAGACTTGAGAAAATCAACGCCATTAGCAGCTTCTCTGGTTGCACTGGTGGCAACGGCTACAATATGATCAACTTTGAGGCTTTCTGCTAAATCTTTACAGCGTTGTAAAGCAGCCAGCGATCGCTTAATGGCTTCTGAGGTTAATTGTCCACTTTTTTTATCTCTGTCTCCTAAACGAACGGTATCTTTTTCCTTAGCAATAATAGTAAAAGCTGGTAAGGTTTTATCGATGCGAACTACTACCATGTGGATAGAATTTGTTCCAATGTCAATGGCTGCTAGGATACAGCTATTTTGGGATGAGACGGTTGCGTTGCTATTGGGATATATCCAAGTTTGAGCCTTAACCATATTCTTTACTAAAAAATGGGTCTATTTTTATCCTACGATAAAATGGCTCAAAAATATAGATATAGTTGTTTCAAATAAGTTTGAGACAGAGGAGTGGGAGCATCTTGCTCGCTCTACTAAAGATGAGATAGCTGTGGGGTATATCATTCTTATTGGAATTAACGATAATTTAGGAATTGAGCCAATCGAGCTTTATTAAAAAATAGAATTCTATTGGGTTGAATACACAAAAGAGCCAAAGTTTTCGTCATCTGTGCCAAAGATTATGCCACCTTTTTCTCCCCTTAATAATTCAAATCCTTCTACTTTATGGTAATAAAAACGAAGGAGAGGAACAGGGTTTTCGCTACGGATAAAAGCAATCTGATTCGGCTGAAGTTGTAATGTTCCTGCTAGATAAAAAGCAGAGGCAAAAGGACCGTCATTATTATCTGTATCCATTGCTGAACTAACAAAAACTGCTCCTGATGGATCAATTTTTATATCAGAGACATGACGAACATCTTCTTGTGGCCAAGGCATTTTTAAAGAAACAGATTGAATCTTATTGTCAAAGGTATCAGTAGCTAAATCAAATTTTGACCAATAAAGAATGGCGGGGTTTTGACTTTTACCTCGACTCGCCCAAGTCGCAATCACAACCCCCTTTACTTCTTGTAAAGCGAATCCTTCAAAGTTCCCCTGATTATAACCATCGGGTAGATCAAAAACTCGTAAAATGTTTACCGATTCGTTATTCTTGCTTAATTGAATATGGTAAATTTTGCCCCTACTAGCAAGGGCTAAGAATTGGTTAGGTTGATTGGGAATATTAGTGAGGGCTTCTAAATCAATAGGAATGTCTTCTGATTCCCATTTAATCGGTTCATAAATCGGCCAGTTATCTTTTGTTACTGTTATTAATGCAACTCGTTGTTCGCCTGCCTTTTTATTATCATGGACGATAAGGAAAGATGTTTCTGTTTTTTGTTGCTTAATTAAAGCCATGCCACTAATTCCTCTAAGAATTCCACTAGAAACGGGTTGCCATGTTTGAGCATAAGCGTTAAAAGGAATAGCCCAGAGACTAACAGCAATAATAAGACTAAAAGCTTGATGAAATTTTTGTTTAAGCATATATTATAAAGGGATTTTAATAATTAACGATCGCTAAAGTGTGTACTTTCTGCGATCGCATGATAACTTAATAAAGTATTTTAGGGTGGGTTACGGTATTAATCAAATATTATCCGAAGCGTCCACTCACATAGTCTTTAGTGGCTTCATTTGCAGGATTTTGGAAAATCTTTTCAGTGTTATCATATTCTACTAAGTAACCGACTTTACCCCCTTTATCGGTGGCTTCCGCGTTATAAAATGCGGTTAAATCAGATACCCGTGAGGCTTGCTGCATATTGTGGGTAACAATGACAATGGTGTAATCTTTTTTCAATTCGTGGATGGTTTCTTCTACTTTAATGGTAGAAATAGGGTCAAGGGCTGCACAAGGTTCATCCATTAAGATAACATCAGGTTGAACGGCAATAGTACGGGCAATACAGAGTCGTTGTTGTTGTCCCCCTGATAAGGCAAGGCCACTTTCTTGTAATTTATCTTTTACTTCATCCCAAACGGCTGCTTTGTGTAGAGATTCTTCGACAATAGCATCCATTTCGATTTTACTGCCTTTAAACCCATTTAAACGTACCCCAAAGGCAATATTTTCATAGATACTTTTAGGGAAAGGGTTCGGTTGTTGGAAGACCATACCGATTTTACAACGTAATCCCACAGGGTCAACAGAACCTGCATAAATATCTTGGTCATGATAGTTAATTGTCCCATCGACTCGACAGATAGGGATTAAATCGTTCATGCGGTTAAGACAACGGAGAACGGTACTTTTTCCGCAACCAGAGGGGCCAATAAAGGCGACAACGTGATTTTGAGGAATATCAATGTTAACATCTCTCACAGCTAAGTTAGAACCATAGTAAACGTTAAGGTTCTTAATTTCGATAACGGTATCGGTTAGGGTATTGGTTAGAATACTGATTTCAGGTTTGCTGGTTTTAGGTTTTAGGTTTTAGGTTTTAGGTTTTAGGTTTTAGGTTTTAGGTTTTAGGTTTTAGATATTTAAACCTCACACCTCATACCTCATACCTCATACCTTTATCCAAATCTTCCACTCACATAATCTTGGGTAGCTTGTTCTTTAGGATTTCCGAAAATGGTTTCAGTGTCATCGAATTCCACTAAGTAACCGATTTTTGAACCAATTCCTACCGCTTCAGCATTAAAAAAGGCTGTCTTATCAGCGACACGGGTGGCTTGCTGCATATTGTGGGTAACAATAACAATGGTGTAATTCTCTTTCAATTCGTGCATTAATTCCTCAATTTTTAAGGTAGAAATTGGGTCTAATGCTGAACAAGGTTCGTCCATCAATACCACATCAGGTTTAGCTGCAACGGTTCTGGCAATACACAGTCTTTGTTGTTGTCCCCCAGATAAAGAAAAGCCACTTTCTTGTAATTTATCTTTTACTTCATCCCATAAAACTGCCCGTCTTAAAGAGGTTTCGACTAACTCATCCATTTCATCTTTATCTTTAATCATATTATTCACCCTTGCCCCATAAATTACGTTATCGTAGATGGTTTTTGGGAAAGGATTCGGTCTTTGAAAAACCATGCCAATACTATAGCGCACAGCAACCGGGTCAATATGAGGCGCATAAATGTCATGGCCGTGGTAAGTGATTTTCCCATCTACTCTAAAGCCTTCAATGAGGTCATTTAAGCGGTTAAAACAGCGTAAGATAGTACTTTTACCACAGCCAGAAGGGCCAATAAAAGCGGTTACTTTGTTTTTGGGAATTTCTAAGTTACAGTCTCGCACGGCATGATAACTACCGTAATAGATATCGACATTTTCGGTTTTAATCACCGTATCGGTTGCACTGTGTTTGTCTGTGATAGTATCTTGCATGGTTCTTCTTTCAAGGTAAATCGGCAAAATGTGTGTTCAAGGTTCGCAGGTTCGGAGTTAAGATATTCTCAACTAAAGAATTAAGTCCCCTAATAAGGTTTTCGACTCAATTATCTAGGTGATAGGTTAATTTTCGTTTAAGAAAAACAAGGTTTGAGAATTTAGGCGTTCAGAAAAAATCATCATTTCACCCCATCTTCCCATCTCCCTACACTCCATTCATAATTTAGAATTCATAATTCATAATTCAGTAGGTCTTCTGACGAGTGGCAATTCTAGCCATTACGCTAGTTAATAGTACCAAAAGCACTAAAATTAATGCCCCTGCCCATGCTAACTCCTGTTGGGGTTTAAAGGGAACAATCGCAAAGTTATAAACCAAAACCGCTAGGGTAGCGATGGGTTCTTTGACCCCTCTTGGCCAGAAATTAGAGTATAAGGCAGTAAAGATAAGGGGAGCAGTTTCTCCGGCTGCACGGGCAATGGCAAGGGTGACACCCGTTAAAATCGCAGGAACAGCCGCAGGAAGCACAATTTTTAAAACGGTTTGATAATTATACGCCCCTACCCCAAAAGCAGCCCAACGAATATTTTGGGGAACAATTTGCAACGCTTCATCGGTGGTACGAATAATGGTGGGTAACATTAATACTGCTAAGGCCACCCCCCCTGCTAGGGCAGAATAACCAAAAATTCCGCTATCTCCAATAATAGGGGCAACAAATAAACCGTAAGCAAACATCCCTGCAATAATTGAGGGAACACCACTTAAAACGTTAGTCGCAAAGCGTATCCATTGGGCAACTTTATTGCCACCGCTAAATTCAGAGAGATAAACCGCAGCAAACACACCCAAAGGAACAGCAATTGCTGTGGCAATGGCGACAACAATGATTGTTCCTAATAAAGCATTGGCTAATCCACCCCCTGATAACCCCGGTGGTGGGGGAAGTTTGGTAAATAAATCAAGGTTTAAACGGCTAAATCCCTGTTTAGTTACGAAGAAAAGGACTAAAAAGAGAGGAATAATAGTTAGGGCAATACACAAAGCAGAGATTCCCGTCATAATTGTCCCAAAGAGGGAACGGGGACTACTGGACTTTTTTTTAAGAAGTGTTCCTAAATCTTGGTATTCGGGAGAATCAGATAAGTTAGTCATGATATGAAGTCGGAAGATGGAGTTGGGAACTCGAAATTTATAGTTTTATGGGCGCAAACCTGACACCCCTATCAGGGAATTATCATTTATCATTCATAATTCATAATTTATAATTCATAATTCCCTAATATTTCGCTTTAACCTGATTAACGATATATTGCGCCAAAATATTAACCACAAGGGTTAACACCATCAGGACAAAACCCGCATACATCAAAGCCGATACCTGAATACCAGACGCTTCTGCGAATTGGTTAGCTAGTAAAGACGCAATTGTATTAGCAGGAGCAGTTAAAGATAGCCTAACTTGGTTAGAATTACCGATTAACATGGTAACAGCCATGGTTTCCCCCATTGCCCGACCTAAAGCCAACATGATGCCTCCCACAATACCCGAAATGGCCGCAGGAATTAAGACTCGGAAAATGGTTTCCCAACGGGTTGCCCCTAGTCCTAAAGATGCTTGGCGTAAGTCAGGGGGCAGGGCTGCTAAGGAATCCCGTGAAATTGCCGTAATAATCGGTAAAATCATGATAGAAAGCACAAGGGCGGCTGGTAACATCCCTGGCCCGGTGACACCTAGGCCAATATTTCTCAAAAAGGGAATCACCACAAAAATGCCCCACAGTCCATAAACCACACTAGGGACAGCAGCCAACAATTCCACCAAAAAGACTAAAACGGTACGGACTTGTGAGGGAATAAAATCTTCACTGAGGAAAATAGCCGTTCCAACCCCCAAAGGTATCGCAACTAATAAGGAAAGCAAAGAACTAACCAACGTACCATAAATAACTGGCCATGCCCCAAATTGTTCCCGTCCTTTAACGGGATTCCATGCGCTTTGGGTGATAAAGCCCAACCCATACTCTTGAATAGCTGGCCAAGCACGAAACAGAATTAATAAAGTAATAGAAATGAGAATAACACCAATAAATATGGCAAATCCTTGGGTCATTAGGATAAAAGCATTATCCATTCCCTTTTCTGCGGCTGAACGAGAGCCAATACTGGTGTTATCAGAAGATTGAGAAAAACTCGGAGAAGTCATTGTAGAGGTTTCAGGTTCTAGGTTTCAGGTTTCAGGTGTGAGGTTTCAGGTGTTTCGGTTAGGCGTTCAGAAAAATTCATCATTATCTCTCCATCCCCCTCTCCTCATACCTCACACCTCGACAATTTATTTCAAGGTAATGTCAAAATCAGGGGTAATTTCATCAGCCGCGGCTGCTACTTTTTCCCGAACATTTTGAGGTAAAGGAACATACCCTAACTGTCCACTAACCTGTTGTCCTTGGTTTAAGCCATATTGAATCATCGCTTCAGTGGCAATGGCTTTGTTAGGATCATCGTAGTCTTTATAAATTAACATCCATGTATAGGTAACAATGGGATAAGAATTATCTCCTTCAGGGTCAGTAATAAATGCCCGTAAATTCTCAGGTAATTCTACCGCCGCAAGGGTTGCTGCTGCTGACTCATCGTTGGGGGTAATAAAGTTATCTGATTGGTTTTGCAACGCAGCCATGGTTAAACCATTATTACGGGCATAACCATACTCAATGTAGCCAATTGCGCCTTCTGTTTGCTGAAGTTGGGCAGTAATTCCTTCATTCCCTTTAGCCCCAATGAACTTACCTTTACCCGTTGGCCATTCCACACTTTTACCTTGACCAATGGAAGATTCCCATTCAGGACTAACTGCACTCAGATACATAGTAAATACCCCAGTTGTACCACTTCCATCAGAACGATGAACCACCGTAATCGGTGTGCTAGGTAATTCGACATCAGGGTTAGCATCGGCAATCATGGGGTCATTCCAAGTGGTGATTGAACCATTAAAGATGCCCACTTGAGCTTCTTGGGTTAATTTTAAGCCTTCAACACCGGGGAGGTTATAGGCCATGACAATACTTCCGGCGGTCATGGGTAATAATAAAACGCCCCTACTGATGTTGGCCATTTCTTCATCGGTCATCGCTACATCAGATGCCCCAAAATCCACTGTTCCTTGGGTAAACTGCTCAACCCCTGCCCCACTTCCTACAGATTGATAGTTCACCATAAGGTCAGGAACTTGTCCTGCAAGGGTAACAAACCAGTTTTGATAGAGAGGTGCAGGAAAGGATGCACCTGCCCCATTTAAGGTAACCGACCCAGAAAGAGATTCGGGTCTTTCCATCGGGGCCATGGCTGCTTGTTGGTTGCTGCTTCCATCCGTTCCACTGGTGTTGGTGGGGGGAGTGGTTGTCTGTTCGCCGGGTCCACAAGCCGCTAAGGTTGTGCTTAAAGCAAGCATTGAAAGGGTTGTTTTGAACAAAGTGGATCTATTCATAAGAATGATATTTAACAATTTAGATTGGTACAACTATAAGGAATCATAAAATAGAACGTATCCTTTCTTGGTAAACATTAGGTTAAGAAGCGATCTTTTTTTTCTCTCTCTTTGCCAAACCCCCCATGAATAGAGGATACTTAGCTTGATTCAGCCAGCTTCATCTCTGCAAGGCTTAAGGTTTTCTTTAAGTTTTTCTAACAGTCTCAGAGATAGACTTCTAGTGAGGAAATAAAAATCATGCAAAGGATAAAAGATGATTCTAGTTGCTTAATCTTCCTTTAAAAGCAATCCTTTAATCCAACATTAATCTCCCTTACATCAAACCTTAAATCAAATTTTTTGCAGATGAGGTAACGTTATGAAGCTCAGACAAAGCCTTCTAATTTTTAGCAGTACTGCCTTCTTCACCGCTTGCGCTTCCGTTGATACCACTCAAATTAAACCGATTAAAGTTGATGGGTCAAGTACCGTTGCCCCTATTACCGAAGCCGTCTTAACCGCTTATGAGGGCGAAGCAAGAAAGGCCATCGATAAATTAGAAATCCATGCAGAGATTTCGGGAACAGGAGGCGGGTTTAAAAAGTTTTGCGCCGGAGAAACAGAGATTAATGCAGCTTCTCGTCCCATTTCTCTAGAAGAAATGAAAACCTGCACTGCCAACGATATTCCTTTTGTTGAATTACCCATTGCTTTTGATGCTATTACCGTTGTGGTTCATCCTAGTAACCCCCTTGAGAGTCTCACCGTTGACCAATTAAAGAAAATGTGGCAACCTGAAGCCGAAGGAAAAATCACGAATTGGCAACAGGTTGATGGGGCTTTTCCGAACCAAACCCTTAACCTTTTTGGCCCCGATAAAGCATCAGGGACGTATGATTATTTTACTGAGACAATTATGGGTCAAGCCCAAGCCAGTCGTACAGATTATGTATTTAGTGAAGATGATGATGCTTTAGTTAAAGGGGTTGCCCAAGACCCCAATGCCCTTGGTTATTTTGGGTATGCTTATTATGACGACAATAAAGATCAATTAAAAGCCTTAGCTATTAATAAGGTTATACCTTCCCCTGAAACCGTGGAAACTGGACAATATCAGCCCTTAGCCCGTCCTTTATTTATATACGTTAATGCCAAAGCTGCCCAAGACAATCCTGCCTTAGAAGCCTTTGTTAAATATTACCTCAAAAAAGCCCCTGAATTAGTCAGTCAAGTCGGTTATATTCCCTTACCAAAAGATGGTTATCAACTCGCTGATATTCAATTCCAACGCTTTGAAGTGGGAACAGTCTTTGACGGTAAAATTGATCATGGTTTAACCATTTCTGATTTGTTACGCAAACAAGCACAGTTTGAAGCAGAGAATAACAATTAATGAATCCTATTCTTCCTCATCATTTTGGGGATTCATCTGTCGAATTCAAATGGTTTGATTCTTCTTCTTCTTTGCGGGTTAACAGTGGTTTATTCTCCATTTCTTGAGGACTCAAAATTCGATAACGAGTCGTTTTTGGATTAATGGGTGTTATGGTTTCGGGTGTCGCCACAAAAGGCGTTAAGCGTAAAGAAGAAGCAGGGGTTTCTTGTTGTAACCGTTGTAAAGTAATTGCTTGCTGTTCTAATTGTTGCGTTGAAGAGACTAAATCACTCAATCCATTGATCATTTTGCGTAAATTATCTATCAATTCAGGATCACCGATAATTGCTTCCACATCAGAGGTAATTTTTTCTGCATTTTCAAAGGTGACTCTAGCAGAGTCTAGGGTTTTTATTAAAGTAGTAATGGTTGCAGGATCATTAAGCGTTTCAGAGATTTGGCGAAGATTGGCTGAAGTTTGAGCCGCATTTGCGAGGGTTTGCTTAAGATTTTCGGCGATTTCTGGGGTGTTAACCGTAGCTAATCCTGTATTAACTTCAGTAATTGTATAGTCTAAATTGGCGGCTAATGTTTGCAAATTATTGCTGGTTTTTTCTATGCTAAGAATGGTTCGCTGAATATTATTGCGGTTATCTGTGACCACCTCATTTAGATTTCCCACCAGCACAGAGGTTTCTTGAATCGTTCGTTGTAAATCATTACGGCTACTGCTGACCGTTGTATCAAGGTTAGCCATAAAGGTGGTGGCTTGATCGGCTGCGACTCTAACCGACTCTAGGGTTTCGGATACCCCTTGAATTTCTTGGCGAGTGGTTTTAGCCAGAAGGGTTACTTCATCACTCGTTTGGTCAATTTTTTTCCCTGCGTTGGCTGCATTAGCTGCGGCCGCATTAATATTATCGAACAATTCCGAATTATTCAATTTGTTACTAAGCTCGGCTAAGTTACTCATTAACTCAGATCCAGATCCCCCTGTTAATTGATCTTGGTTACAGAGAATGAGGTTTTTATCTTGACAATCTTCACTATTGGGATCAATTTGTAATGCTTGAGGGGAGAGGGAGGTTTGAGGCGTAATATCCACACTGGCCTCTCCAATTAAGCCATAACGATTAGCTTTAATCGCAACGTCGGGAGGAATTCTCAGGTTACTGTCGCTAATCTCTAAGACAACACCAACATTATTGCTACCGGGGACTAATTCCACCACTTTTCCTACTTTAACACCTCGATAATTAACGGGTGCGCCGAGGGTTAACCCACTTACATCTTTAAACTCAACTAGAAGTTGGTAACCCTGTTGATTCAAATTACCCCCTCGTAGCCATATTACTAAACCTCCAATCAGAAACAATCCGATGAGAGCAAATAGTCCGACGCTTCCTTCTCGAATAACTCGCGATCGCATGATTGAATAGACTCCTCACATTGTCACCTTATGATAACTCGTTCAATGTGATTTGGGGGAGAGGGGGAAGTGCGGGAAGATTAACGGTATTGTTGAGTAATATCCCTCAAACTATTAACCTGAATTCCTTCTCCTCTCGCTAATACTTTCCAGCCGTCCTCTTCTTGATAGACTTCTGCTAAAATCAACCCAGTACATCCTTGATATTCATGGCCAGAAAGGGTATAACGGGCAATTTCTTTGTTCGTTCCTAAGTCAACTAAACGGACAAAGGCATTTTTAATCTGTGCGAAATCTTGTTTACGTTGTACAGGATCAAAAATAGTAACGGTAAACAATAATTTCTTAATATGAGTAGGGACTTGGGGTAAAGTGACAATTATTTGTTCATCGTCTCCTTCTCCTTTACCCGTTAAGTTATCCCCTAAATGGGTAATGGCCTTAGAAGAATGATTAAGATTGCCAAAATAGACTACATCCCCATCATAATTAAGTTTATTGTTAGCGTTGAGACAAAGAACAGAGGCATCTAAATCAAAGTCAGGTGAACCACCAAATATTCCCAAGAATCCTTTTTTAGATTGTACAATATCCCACCCTAAGCCACACATTAACTTAGTCAATTGGGGGACTTCTTTTTTTAAAGAAATTCGTTGGCCTTTTTGCAGATTAATTGCCATTTTTACCTCTTGTTAAGGTTTATATCTTTTAACTGATGAGTGATCAGTGATCACTGATTTTACCTCTCATTAAGGTTTATATCTTTATAACTGATCACTGAAATAACCTCACACCTTTTAATTAAATTAACCAGAATATCGATTAAGAATTGCTTGTAACCCACCTTGGTAACCTGAACCGACTGCATTCATACGCCATTCTCCTTTCTGTAGATAAAGTTCTGCTATGATTAAGGCCGTTTCAATCGAGTAATCTTCGGTTAAATCATAGCGCAGAATTTCTTCTTTTGTTTTAACATCTACGAGACGAATAAAGGCGTTAATCACTTGACCAAAGTTTTGTTTTCGTTCTTCGGCTTGGTGAATGGTAACGACAAAGGCTAACTTTTCTACCTCTTTTGGCATTTTGTTTAAATTGACTAAAACCACTTCGTCATCTCCTTCCCCTGCACCCGTTAAGTTATCCCCTAAATGTTCAACTGCATGGTCAGGATCTGGGCTTTTTAAGTTGTTGTAAAAGATAAAGTGTTCATCGGAAACAAGCTTTTCATTGCTACCTAACATAAAAATAGATACGTCTAAGTCAAAATCTGTTCCTGTATCGACATTTTTGATGTCCCAGCCTAAACCTGCCATTACTGCTTCTAAACCGGGGGCAACTTTCTCTAAGGAAATGCGTTGTCC
Organism: Microcystaceae cyanobacterium; assembly: GCA_051439375.1. Taxonomy (GTDB): domain Bacteria; phylum Cyanobacteriota; class Cyanobacteriia; order Cyanobacteriales; family Microcystaceae; genus JBGTGT01. Next base: position 2,714 of record JBFRWB010000130.1, on the reverse strand, counting down.
TTTACTTAATGAAATAGCCATTTTTTTAATAACCTCTGGTGTGATAAAATACAACGGACATTAGGGTCAATATGTGTTCCTAGCTTAAGTTTCTAGGGCGGCAAGGTAATCAATTGCTGCGTCTAAACGAGACTCATAAGACTCAGCGAATTGGGCAAACCAAAATCCTTCATCGGAGTAGGGATCAAGCTTTTCTAACCAAAGTTTTGCTTGTTGGGTTAATCGTTTAGCTTGCTGTTGTTTTTCTTGTTCAGAAAGACGAATTGCTTTAATATTTAGGTTGTATTCATTAGCGTGACTTTCTTGGGTTTGATGTTTAGTTTTTAGGTGAGTTAGTAAATCATCCGTGGCATTTTGAGCGTGATCTTTAGCCTCAGTGATCGCCTGTTTTTTCTGCTGTTGACTTAGGCGAATGGCTTGAAGATTTAGCTGACGCTTAGGAGAATTTACAGGGACTTTTTGGGGTTGATTTTGATGATTTTGTTTGAGTTGAGCTAGTAAATCATCTGTCTCATCGGGTGGACTTGGTTGAACATCGTCTGTTGTTTGATGTTCTAACTTCGCCGCTTGTAGTAGGGCTTCAATGGTATTAGGATCTTCTGAAGTCATAGGCAAGACTCAATTTTTATCTGAAAAAGCCTAGTCATCATTCTATCAAATTTTTGTCATTTTGTGGTTTTAGTAACCAGTCACTTAATGATTCAACCAATTTGTTAAATCATCAACCGTAGAAAAGTCTAATAAAGCATCTCCTAATGCTTCTATTTGTTCTAGCTTCAAGGACATAATTTCTGCTTCTAATGTAGGAGAAATTTGCCCTAACTTGCGCTTAAGAAGACGAAGGGTTACTTTTTTTTCTCCTTGTTCAATTCCTTGTTCAATTCCTTGACGCATCCAACTGGTGGTAATTTGCATAACTTTCTCCTGTGTAGGTTGACTAAAGGTGTTAAGCTCTTGTTTAAAGTTTCTTTCTTCTGATGGAGTTAAGGTTAGATAGGTATCTATGAAGCCAGAAATTAATTGCATTCTAGCAGGATCGAGTTTTAAGGTCACCAGTAGGCGAAGACATTCTGCTTTGACTTTTGCTCTTTCTTTAATATCCATATTCATTTTTGCCATTAAAGCAGAGGCAACGGGGTTAGGTTGCGTTAAGAAATCTCGCCAATTTAAACGATTTAGTTGAATGACTTGATAGTTAAAGTCTAAGACTTTAAAATCAGGAAAGTTGACTTGATGTTGATTCGTGGCTGCTTTTTTAGGACGATCATAAGAGAAGATGACAATGGGGTAAATGGGTAAGAAAAACTTTTCATAAAAGCGGGAAAAATAGGTCAATAAATTCGACAAAAAAGGTGCTAATTAGTTCTTTGAATAAGCGATCATGATCAATGGTGTCTGATGTCATCTTAGGGGGTTATTTGATTGTCGTTGATTATTAATGCTTGGGACTGTGAATCTTATTATTTACTTAATTGATGATTTCGACAATAGCTATCTGGTGGTGAGCAAAATTAATTCCTTGTTATCCTACCTTAATGACTTGTTAACTTTGTTCATCATCTATTTAATTGTTGATTTAGACAATAGCTATCTGGTGGTGGGCAAAATTAATTCCTTGTTATCCTACCTTAATGACTTGTTAACTTTGCCCACCCTACAACTACTGAACTACAACTACTGAACACTTATTCTATTTTTGTTTTTTCTTACGAGAAAATAATCCAATACCACCTAATATGAATAACCCAATTAAAGCAGAAGGTTCAGGCGTGGTTGTAGCAGTTTCGGAGATGTTTAATTGTAAGGGGTCAGAATGGAAATCACCCCCAAAAGCATCTGAACCAATAAAAGAAAAATAATTCCCTGTAATAAGTTGATTTAGGTCAATGCCAATTGTAACTGTACCAGAGATAGAAATGGTGTCAACGTTTAAATAGCTTAAGGTAGAAGTCGCTGTCCGAAAACCTAAGTCATCTGCTGCAGCACCATCATCATCAAGAAAGATACCCCCCAATGCTTGAGAATTGCTTCCTGCGGTGATAGTAGCAGACCCTGACAATACAGCAAAAGATTGGTTACTAATACCAGTATCTGCAATAAAATTACCACTGTTAGGATTTTCCATCTGAGTTGTGTCACTAAGACTTAAGGAATCAGAGGGAAATGCTCGAAAATTACCAAAAGTTGACGCAGTATCTGAACCTGAAAATGTCCATGTCGTAAATCCTGTACCGGGTGTTCCTGTAACATTGACAATGAGTGCAGCCTTAGCGTCTGGAACAGCAACTACAGAAAAAAGGGCGATTAGGCTACCCCCCCCTATTTTGGCTAGTAATTGAGTGTTTTTCTTCATCTTTGTCCTTTAATTAGGTAATAGGTCAATAATATTGCAACTTAATCATAGAAAAGGATTCCTGAAACTCAGTCTATTCTTTAACTTTTATTCAACTTTTTGTGATTTAATTTAATAAATATTCATTTTTGTTAAATAATCGCTTAATTCTTAAACTAACCTAACCTGACACCCGAAACCTGACACCCGAAACCCGAAACCAGCAAACCTGAAAAAAAAGAGAAGAGGTTACCAAGAAATGTTACAGTTAGCGAATATATGGATAAAAAGGTTTAGTGATTGCGTATGAAAGTTCTGGTTATTGGCGGTGATGGCTATTGTGGATGGGCAACAGCCTTACATCTCTCTAATAAAGGCTACG
>JBFRWB010000129.1:0-17074 GCA_051439375.1 Microcystaceae cyanobacterium | reverse complement strand
ATCCTGATCATAATTATCATCGTTCACGACATCATTAATTAAACCTTGAATATAAACAGACTCAAAACTCTTTTGACATTGAATAAATTGTACATTTTTGTCTATTGCTTTATTTAACACATCCCATGAATAAAAATAGGGATCTTGACTTCCTTTACATTCACTACAATTACAGGGAACGAGAGTTTTATATTTTAACCGTTCATAACTATCGTGAATTTTGCCTAATTCATGTCTAACAGTAGTTAATAAATCTCGTTTCCGTGTTCCCATAACTCGAATACGAATTTCCCCTTTATGATAGCGATAAAGTTCTTTAATTTCTGCTCTTGCGTCTTCTTTTTTAAGCACAACTCCTGTTTTCCAAACTAAGGTTTCCTCTTCAATATCTCGATGGGTTTCCACGATAAAACGAGTTAACATTCCTTTGGGCATAAATTCATACTCATAGCGTAATAATAAATTATGTTCCTCATCCCATTCGTATTCAGGTTGATTCGCACTTAATAACTGAGGTGCAATATAATGATCTTTTTTACTAGGAATCTCATAACAGAGTTTGAAGTTTATCATTAATCTTAATAACTCTCCTCGCATCATTGTATAGTCTTCTTCTTGCCAAATTTCTTCTAAGTTTGCTTTATTAAAGCGGCCTAAATTGTTTCTTACTGTAGGAGTATCGAGGACTTTATAAACAGCATTTGTTCCCCATTCGGGTTTTAAGATAACGGTTTTACTTAATAAGTCATCTTCTTTAAAGTGTAAGATAACTCCTAGGTCATGAAAATAACCACTTAAGACTAAAATATCTTCTAAGCTTTTAAAACCTTGTGCTTCACAGAGAATCTTAAATTCATCAAAGCTGATATAGTTTCGGGTATCTATTTCTAATTTTTCTCGTATCTTTACCCAATAAGCAGGTAAGGATTGTCCAACATGGGGCAGTTTTTGAATATAATGTTTAACCTCTGTTAAAATTTCAGGTAAGCCTCGATTGGTTGCAAAGTTAGTGGCTAAAACTTCCTTGATTAAATCAGGAAAGTCAGATTTTAAGTGACGTTCGTTAATATCTCTTTCTCGATCTTGTTTTTCATTTTTAATAATTAGAAGGGGACTGTTATTACTGAGAAGTTCGACGACATTTAACCAATAATAAAAATCAGTGTCTTCCTTACGACAATCTACAACTAGAACATATAATGATCGTTCTGTCAAGAAAAATTGATGCGTTTCATGGTAGATTTCTTGTCCCCCAAAGTCCCAAATATTGATTTGGAATTCTTCTCCATTCTTTAAAGAAAAATGATATTGGATAATCTCAATTCCTTCTGTTGATTTTTCTGGCTCTTCTGAATCTTCTTTTTTCAGTTCGTAGTCTATATTGTATATTTTTTGGGCAAGGGTAGTTTTTCCTGCACCCCCTTCACCAATAATTAATAACTTTGCTTCGTAAATATAATCTATACTTTGTTCAAGTTTTTGTTTAAGATAGTTAAGAATAGCTTCTGTTCCTTGATTAATAATCTCAGGAGGAGGATCTATCAAAGAATTATTATTAAAGTCGAATGTTCTTAAATTAGTCAATTGACTAATTTCTGACGGAAGGGTAGTCAGTTTATTATTACTGAGGTCAAGCCATTCTAAACTGGTTAATTTACCTAACTTTGGAGGAAGGGTGATAAGTGAGTTGTAACTGAGATCAAGAACTTTTAAGTTGGTTAATTGACAAATTTCTGGAGGAAGATAAGTTAAAAATTTCCATGATAAATCCAAATAATCTCTTTTATCTTCTGCTGCTTGTTCAATGAGTTGTAATAATTCTTCTTGAGTCATGATCTTAAGGTTTAAAATTTGGTAGGAGTGGACAGCAATAAATTAAGGAAGGTTTGTTCTTAGATAGAGGGAGTGCGAGCATCTTGCTCGCTATCATGTTAAAAAGGGGAAGCTAGAGAGGGAGATGTTCTCATTCCTATATTATAGTTAGTGATAGGTTAGTTTAAACCAAGTGTGACACCCAACAAAACAATATATCAGAGTTGGGTTTTGTTCCTCAACCCAACCTACAAACTAACCTCGGATTTGTTATGATAAAATACCTTAGATGTTTTTGTGACTGATTGAATCAGCAATCAGAAAAGCGATTGCAAATAATTAATCTATCTTATAAAATTAGTCAGGAAACCAATCATCATCTAACGCATTCTCCAAAGAAATATGAGCGTCAGAGGGTAAAGAAAATAACTTAGACATGGATTTAATGGCAACGGGCAAAACTTCCTGATAAATTCCTTCCAAAGTAGGCTTTAAACTGGGAGATTCTTTTAACCTTTTATGAACTTGATAGCGAAAATTAACCACCTCAGACGACCAGTGATTCCCCGATCTTTCTCTTTCTGATTGCCAATAAGCTAATTTTAAAAGATGTTCTAATAAACGGGTTAAATAGCTTTCTAAGGCTCTTTTCTGGCTTTTACCCATGTCCTCAATTTCTTCAATTAAATGTTCCCAGTCAACTGCATCAAACCGTCCTTCTCTTAATTGTTGTACTGTGTCTTGAGTCCATTGATTAAAATCAGTTTCATAGCTTTTTATTGTCATTGTTATTAACCTTGTTGATCATGAAAGAACTTGATCATATTATAAACTTAATGTCTTGCTAAAATCAATTATGCTCCTCCTGACCGAAAATTTGGGGTTTAAAGCCTCCTCTTTTAAAAGGATAAAAAAGAAGATAACCTATTTCAAGCCTCTAGCTTAAGCAAGAGGTACTGATGACTGCTCACTAAAATTACTCTTCCAAATGAGTGTTGAGAAAGTCATGAATGGTTTCATAAATCTCAAGCAATTCATTTTTGCTAAATCTTCCATGACCCCCATCAGAAATAGTAATAAGTTCATTAGGAACATCCATCTTTTCTAGTGCTTGATGAAGCTCTGTTGCTTGAGAATAGGGAACAATATCATCAGCATCTCCGTGTATTGTTAGGATGGGAGGTAAATCTTTTCTTACATAGTGAATAGGAGAAACTCTTTGAGCAACTTCTAGAGAATTAGTTCTACTCCCGATCCACTGTACTGCAACAGATAATTGGTTTTCTCCTGATAGTAAATCTTCTACATTAGTTACACCAAACCAATTAATAATAGCTGCTACTTTGAGTTCTTCTTCCCCCGAACATTGATTCGCAAGACCTTCACTTTCAGGTATCATTCCAGTAGTAAGTGCTAAATGACCACCGGCCGAATGACCAGAAACGACAATTTTATTAACATCAAAATTATATTTGTCTGCATTACGAATTACCCATCGTAAAGAACACAAGCAGTCCTCAACAGCGGCTGGTGCATGGGATACACTGGCGAGTCGATATTGAACAACAACTACTCCCCAACCTTTCTCTATATAAGGTAGAAGACCTAAAATAGCATCCTCTTTTTTCCCCGTTACCCAACCCCCACCATGAAAATATATTAATGTGGGAACAGGTTTTTCAGGATCTTTAGGGACATAAAGATCCAACTTCAAAGCAACATTACTCGCTCTTAGATAGGTAATATTTGCCCGTGTTCTATAATCATGACTTACAGCAGTCGCCCATCTAGCTGTCTCTGAAAGTTGAGCCAAGGCAGGTATATTAATAGTGATGAAAGGGAAGATTAGGAAAAGAATAAATCGGGGCGTAAATTTAACCATAAAGCTATATCTTTTAATAAATTAGGCTTCACTTATTTTTAATACATTTCCACCTTTTCCTGTTCTTTTCTTTACATGAATTTACAAATACGTTGTTAGTAGATAATTTATACTGCACTATTCATTGCCTTGATGTTTGTACTTGACGAACTGATATTATTTTTAAAGTTAGGGTAAGCTTTATCAACCTGATAGGCTTTTCTTTCCAATAAACTAAATCCCCATTTTAATAATTTTAACTTTCTAAAGATTTGATGGGGATCGGACAGATGGGTTTTTGGTAAAGATTGCCCTATCTCTTTAAAGACTAAACCGAGAGGAACATTAATTTGATCTTGTAATTGTAATAAACGGGCAAAAAGAGGCGCATAAGCGGATATTACAGACCCAACCCCTCCCCTTGCTTGTCCCCATCCAATAAAGGCTAATCCGTTATAATCTTCTAAAAAAGATCCCCCATAACATTCTACTAATGATCCTTTAACTCGTTGTAAATAAGAGGGTAAAAAAGGATAAGTAACATGATACCCAGTCGCACATACAATTAAATCAAATTGTTCTCTACTACCATCTACAAATTCAACCCATTGCTTATCTAAGTGAGAAACAGCAGGTTTTGGCAAAATGCGACCATGTTTGATATAGTAAGGAACTTCGTTATTTAGGGTAGGGTGTTTAGCAAAAATACGATAATTAGGGGTGGCTAAACCATAACTTTCATGCTTTCCAAAAGTCAGCAATATAATTCCATAAGCCAGCCATCTTTGCAACCATTGAGTCATCCATCCTTGAATTAAATCAACCGATGGAATTCCCATAAAAGTTTTGGGAATAAACCAGATAGATTCTCGCAAACTTAGGACACTTTTTTCGCCAACTCTGGCTGCTTCAGCCGCAATATCACAAGCTGAATTTCCACCTCCAATTACTAAGACTTTTTTACCTCGTAATTGATTAGGCTGTTTATAATCTTTAGAATGAATAATCTTACCTGAAAATTCTCCTTTAAAGTCTGGAAGTCGTTTACACCAATGATGCCCATTACACATAATTATCCCTTTATAGATACGTCTTTCTTGATTATCAAATGTAACTTGCCAAAGGTTATTTTCAATGGGATTAACTGAAATGACTTTCTTATTTAATTCAATATTCGTTTCTAACTGATAGTGATTAGCAAACGATTTTAAATAATCCCACATTTGCTTTGCACTGGGGAAATCAGGATAATGGTCTGGCATAGGAAACTGACTAAATTGAGTGACTTTCTTAGAGGAAATAATATGAGCCGTTTCATAAACCCCATGATACCAGTTTCCCCCAATATTATCACTCCCATCGACTTGATCATAGGGGATTTTGGCTTCTTTGAGGGCTTGAGCAATTCCTAAACCGACGAACCCTGCGCCGATAATTAATTGTTTATGTTTTAAGTTTTGCATTGTTTTTTAAGTTAAATAGGGTTTAAAAATTCGTTCAAAGAACTGTTCTTTTTTGGGCGTTATTCCTTAGTCTAATCTACCTCTATTTTGCTATCTTCCTTAACCAGTTAAAATCAAGAAAGAAAGGAAAATGTTGTTTAATAAAGGTAAGAATTTTAGAAAATATGTCTGGGAAGACATGAAGTTTATCTTTTTGAATTGAAATTAGGGTTCTTTCAATAATTTTAGCTGGATCAGTTGTAAGATAATTAGGAAGAGATTTTTTTTCTTGTGCGAGGAGTCCATATTGTTTTGATTGTAGAATAGGAGTCCGACTAAAGAACGGGTAAACAACTGTTACCTTCACATTATATTGTTTAACGTCCTGAAATAGTCCTTCGCTAAAACCCCGTAACCCAAATTTACTGGTAGAATAGGGGGTGATTCCTTCAGCAGCAATCCATCCTGCAACCGAAGAGAGATTAACAATATGTCCCTTACGACGACTAATCATATCTTTCGTTAATAAGGTACTCAGTCTCATGGGAACTAAGAGATTTATCTGCATTAATTGCTCCCATTTGTCTTGAGGTAATTCGTCCATTCTGCCATATAAGCCTATACCAGCATTATTAATTAAAATATCCACTGAAACATTCAATGATTGAATTCGTTCGTAAAGGATTTGACAACTATTCTGCTGTTGTAAATCAATTCCCCAACAAGCTAATACTTTCCCTGTTTTAACTTCTTTTTGAATGTCTTGAACTTGCTGACGGAGAAGCGTTTCATCAATATCAGTTAAGATTAAATGGCTTTGTGCTTGTAATAATTGGCGGGTAAATTGTTGGCCAAATCCTCCACTTGCACCCGTTAAAACAATAATAGCTTCTTTTAGTTGTGTCATTTTAGTATATTTGTTGCAGGACTTAGGCAGAGAGCTATCTGTAATTAAAATTTATGAATTGACCTCATTAAATATAGCAGTCTTGGTGTAAGAAGTCTAATATAAGTAAGTAAGACCTTTAATAATAGACAATGACAGAACGAGAATTTGAAGCCATTACCCGTCAGCTAGACCGTATAGAAGACAAAATTGATAGTTTAGAAAGAGACAGTCAACTGTTATCAGATAGATTAGAACTGTATCGACAAACAGGAGAGACGCAAATTCGCTCAACCGAGGCGTAAATTCAGTCAATTCGGGCTGAATTTGAAGCTTTTCAAACCACCAATCAACAGCAAATAGAAACCTTTCAATCCTCGGTTAATCAACAAATAGAAGCGTTTCAAGAAGCGAACAAACAACAGTTAAATGTCTCTTTGGGGGTGTTAGTTACAGCAGCCATTACTATTGTGGTGAGTGTGGTTTTAGGGATGCAGTAAGTTCATCAGAATAAGAAAGTTGAATATCTTCTATAACCCTTTTAAATATTGTAACCATTTGTTCGCTAAAGAAATATCTGTAAAAGGAATGTTAATTGAAGGTTTTTCCTCAATGAAACGAAACAGTAAACTAGGTTTTCCCTTATCAGGAAGAGACGCTGATGCAATAATGTGATCATCTACAGATAAAAGGATTTCTTGTACATCATCAAGGGAGAATGTTACTAAATCAATGGGTTCACCTTGATTGGGTTTTCCCCATGTTAACTGTCGTCCTTTTTGTCCTAAAACGGCATAGATGTCATATTTAGCTTTATCAAAATTTTTAGACCATGTTTGATAGGCTTCAACTTTTTGATATTCTCGCAGTCCTATCCATGCAAGACTGATAAAAAAGATCAGTAACGGCAACCACAATAACCCTCGTTCCATAATAGTCAATAATGTTGTTATCTTGTAAATAATCTCTTTTATTCTATCGCAAAAAAAGAATTCATTAAAACAAGACTGAATAGCAAAACGATTAAGCTGCTGAGAGTCTTCTCCTAAACAGAAGAACGATTTAAGGTATAAAATAGCAACTCATAAAAGAGCAATTCATAATTCAAATAATTGATTTTTCGATCTTCAAACTGTAAAATCTTTTTGGTATAAGTATCAGGGGTTTTTGAAATCACCACAGGTACATCTTGGAGATTCTTTTTATCTAAACGGTGAATACCTACAATTTCATCAACTCGAAATGCCCAACGATTCTCTTGTATTTCCATAACAATGGTTCGTGCATAAACGGATGACTGTTGTGAAGGTAAGGAACAAGACGCATAGGGTAAAGATTCTGAGCTACCTACGGTTAAAACATTCCCCAAGGCAATACACATCAGAATTTCTCCCCTAATATTCACAATTCCTGTAAAAATATTGTTACTGCGATGGGGAACAGTATGAATAGGACACAAAGGTGTGACTTCCTTGATTACCCAAACAGGAAGCGCAAACCATTCCTCTCCTAGACGAAAGATGAGAACAGAAAGATTATCTTGACGACGAATCGTTTCTTTTTCCTCTGTATCAGCCCCTACAGACCCTATTTCAGTTGATATAGAAGGTTTAGCCAACAAATTTGTCCATTGTTCAGCATATTCAGGGGGGATCTCCCGTGATAATAATTCCCTTCCTGCAACTTGATAAACTGGACAATTATGACAATGATTGATTTGTTCTAATTTTTCACAAGAGCGATCGCCAAACACACCGATACTTTTCCAACAATTAGTTGGGGAGGTGGGAGGTTGGGGAGGAAAATTAGCCATTTTTCGCTTACATGATGTTTCCTGATATTCAGTAGAATATCCTAGTTTTCTTAGTTTGGCTGATTAGATTGCTATCTTGCCATAAGAAGAATAAGTGATCTAGTCGTTAAAATTCTTTTTAGGGAACTGATCCACCATTAGAACAAACCTGTATAATACCTAGCTTAAAGCAAACGGGAGGGAAACATTGCAAAAATTATTGAGAATTGCCACACTGATAGACACCTTAAATGAATGGGTCGGACGGTTAACTTATTGGTTCGTCTTGGCTATGGTAGGAATAGGGGTGATTAATGTTTTTTTAGGAAAACTCGGTCAAATCATCCAGCAGCAGTTAACCTCAAACACCTTACTAGAAATTCAATGGCATTTATTTGATTTAGTCTTTTTATTCGGTGCTGCTTATACCCTAAAACATAATGAACACGTGCGAGTAGATATTTTTTATAAAGACTTAAGTACCAAGTATAAAGCTCTAATTAATTTTATTGGTTCAATTCTCTTTCTGATTCCCTTTTCTGGGATGTTATTTTACTTTTCCCTGAGCTTTGTCGCTAATTCTTGGAAAATTAACGAGAAATCCATTAATCCCGGCGGGATTCCTCCGTCTCCCATTAAGACGATGATTCTGGTTTGTTTTGCCCTCTTAATCTTACAGGGTATCTCAGAAGCCATTAAAAATTGGGCAATTTTTCGCGGTCATTTAATCTTAGAGGAGGAACAACACGATGCAGGAATATGACTGGTTAGGCCCCATGATGTTCGTTGGGGCGTTAATTTTCCTTGCGTTTGGCTATCCTGTCGCTTTTTCTCTCGGTGGCGTGGCTATGCTATTCGCTATGATTGGTGCAATGGTGGGTGCATTTAAACCCGCTTTACTGGGTTTGTTGCCTTCTCGTATCTTTGAGTCGATTATGACCAATTATACCCTCGTTGCTATTCCTTTTTTCATCTTTTTGGGGTCAATGTTGGAAAAAACGGGGATTGCTGAACGATTATTGGAAACAATGGGGATTTTGTTTGGCCGACTCAGGGGAGGGTTGGCCTTAGCAGTGGTGGTTGTCGGTGCGTTATTAGCGGCCACTACGGGGGTAGTCGCTGCAACCGTCGTTGCAATGGGGTTAATTTCTTTACCCATTATGTTGCGCTATGGTTACAATAAGGGACTAGCAACAGGAGTCATTGCTGCATCGGGAACATTAGGTCAAATTATCCCCCCTAGTGTGGTTTTGGTGGTTTTAGGAGATCAATTGGGCGTTCCTGTGGGTGATTTATTCATTGGCTCGTTAATCCCCGGTTTAATGATGTCAGGGGTATTTGCCCTTCATGTGATTATTACGGCCTTTCTGCGTCCGGATCTCGCACCTGCCTTACCGGCTGAAGTACGGATGATAGAAGGCTCAGAGTTACGAAAACGGGTCTTTTCTGCAATGTTACCCACTTTAATCTTAATTTTTGTGGTTTTAGGCAGCATTTTCTTCGGTATTGCTACGCCAACGGAAGCGGGTGCGGTGGGATCATTGGGTGCGATGTTATTAGCAGGGTTAAACCGTCAATTGAGTTGGGAGACGCTAAAAAAAGCCTGTGATGCAACCTTAAGAATTACCACAATGGTAATTATGATTTTAATTGGATCGACGGCTTTTTCTTTGGTATTTCGAGGAATCGGCGGCGATCGCTTTATGTCTAATCTCTTAACGAATTTACCGGGGGGACAAATTGGCTTTTTACTGGTTAGTATGTTGACCATTTTTATCTTAGGTTTTTTCCTCGATTTTTTTGAAATTTGTTTTATTGTGATTCCTCTTTTTCGGGAAGTTGCGAAAACCTTGGGAATGGATTTAATTTGGTATGGGGTGATTATGGGGGCGAATTTACAAACGTCTTTTTTAACGCCTCCTTTTGGCTTTGCACTGTTTTATTTAAGGGGAGTTGCCCCTAAATCCATTAAAACAGAAGAGATTTATAAGGGGGTAATTCCTTTTATTATTTTACAGTTAATTGTCTTAGGATTAATCGTTATTTTTCCTAGTTTAGTTACCTTTCTACTAACTGTTTTTGGCTAGAAATTAAACAATTTAATTTAATAATTTAATCGTTTTTTTGTGGTAGTGCTTGGGGCTTTTCTAGGAGAGAAGACGGATCTTTTGGTTCTAAAACCGTTGAAAAACTATCTAATACCTGAGCATAATAAACCTGTTCTTGAAGATGTTGGGTGGAAGAAACTAAATTGCTGAGTCCTTGAATTAAACGAATTAACTCACGGCGTAATTCAGGATCACCCGTAATTTCATCGACATCAGAGGTCACTTTCTGTAAATTATCAAACACCGATCGCGCAGAATCTAAAATTTGCTGTAGCATTAAGATGGTTTGAGGATCATTAAGTTGGCCTGAAAAGCTTTTTAAGTCTTCTGTCAGTACCACTGCATTGCTAGACATGGTTTCTAAATTATCTAATAATTCTCCTTGTTCAACTTCAGAAAGAATGGGATCTAAACGACTTACCGTAACCCTTAATTGATCACTGGTTTCTCGAATACTATCAACTGTTGTGGTTAGGCGACTTTGATTAATGGCAAAAAATTGATCAACTTGAGTCGCTGCTTCTTTAACCGACGTTAAAGTAGTATCAACTTGATTAATCGCTCCCGATTCTTGTATCTCTCTCATTACACGGGTTGTTTCTTGGCTTAGTGTTCTCAAATCTGTTGCTGTTTCATCTAAGGATTTTAAAGCCGTATTAAGCTGAGTGATACTATCTTGTTGTACTGCCTCTTCACTTAAGCGATTGATACCATCTAAGGTAGAATTTAAACGCCGAATACTTCCTGTTTCTTGTGCTTCTGTCAGTAATTCGCTTGCGCCTCCACTTAGTTGACTTAAATTATCTAAGGCTAAAGAACTTCGTTGAAATAAAGATTGAATCGCAGCCGTCACTTCTGGATCGCTAATAATATTAGAAATTTTCAATAAAGAACGAATTAAAGTATTCACATTTAATTGTCCTTGTCCCGGCAATTGAGAGCCATTACAAATGATAATATTGGGATCACAATTTTCATCTAATGGTTTAGCATCAACTCCTTCGGGGGGAAGGGACTGTAACGGTGTAATGTCAATGGATGTTTCGCCCACTAGGCCAGCTTGAACCGCTTCTATGGAGGAATTACTAGGAATTAAGAGAGAAGATGGATAAATTTCTACTTCTATCGCCACACCTTCTGGTTCAGGGTCAATTTTAACCACTTGACCAACTCTTACCCCACGATAAGAAACCCTTGTTCCTAGAGTCATTCCTCCTGCATTGGGAAAGATGAAAGTTGTCCGAAAACTTCGTCCTCCAAAGCCAATGTTAGAAACCCAAATAACTAAGCCAATTAACGAGCCAATTGATGCTAATATCATCAATCCAACTCCACTTTGTACCATTGAAGGGGAAAGCCGTTGCGTCATAAGTTTTTATCCTCACACTTAACATTTGACTGAACTTATCATAACTTGAGTTTAGAAGTTATATAGTGCTATGCAAAGCGTAAAAAGGTAAAAGTCAAAAGTTAAAAGTAAGCTGCATAAGGGTTTTAGAGATTTTTCTCAGAAAATCTGAGAAAGTTTCTAAGAAAATCTTAGATTATCCTTCCAATAACTCTCAAAGACAAAGTTATAGTGCTACGCAAAAATAATACGATTCAAGCAACAACACCAACCAACCCTAAGTACAAAAAAAAGTGGGCGTTTAAGCCCACCTGCACTCATTGTAATAAACTTAACACCTGTTAGCGTACCGTTCCTGCTAGTTTATCAACCCGAATGGGGTTCATCAGGTATAATTTGAGGAATTGCCAACCATTGGAGAGATAAGTCGGCAATTTACGCAAGATTTTCACCAAACCAACTGCATTAGAAGCATCAACTTCCCGAAGCTTATTGTTATTGCTGACACAGGTTTCCAGACGATTATAAAATTCGGGGTTATGAATATCTAAAACGATGGGGAACACCCGGCCGGCTGTATCATTGGTTTTGTCAATCACTTCCTTGTCATAATCCCGTGCATTTAAGCCAATAGACTCATAAAAGCCAGAACGTTGAGTATCATTAAGATACATAGTAGCAAACACCGATAAAAGGAAGAAGCGACACCATAAACGAGCTTTCCAATCATTTAAGGTATCAGGTTGTGCCCGCATAATCGCATCGAAGAAATCACCATGACGGTTTTCATCCTGACACCAATTTTCAAAGAAGCGGAAAATGGGATAGATACAGTCTTGGGGATTTTTCTCTAAATGACGATAAATGGTGATGTAACGCCAGTAACCAATTTTTTCAGAAAGATAAGTGGCGTAAAAGATAAATTTAGGCTTAAAGAAAGTATATTTACGACTCTTTGTTAAAAAGCCAAGGTCAAGAGAGAGATTAAAGTCTGTCATTGCTTTATTTAAAAAACCTGCGTGACGTGCTTCATCTCTCGACATTAAGGTAAAACATTCCGCTAAAACAGCGTTTTTCCCTTTCAAGCGTCTTCCTAGTTCTTTATAGAGAAGAAACCCTGAAAATTCAGCCGTACAGGAACGTTCTAAAAACTCAACGAATAAACGGCGAGTTTCCTCATCTAAATTATCCCATGAATCATTAAAAAGCTCATTACGAACAAAGTGATGACGATTATAGTCAGTCCGAAATTCTTCGAGGATAGCGCGTAATTCCGCCTCATTCGCTGAAATATCCATCTTCGCAATCTCATCAAAGTCGGTGGTGTAAAACCGAGGGGTGAGAATGGTTTCCTTCGCAGGAACTTTTACACCGGGGCGGATTTCTTCAAATTCAGACTTTTTGACCGTAGATACCATGTTTTTTGATCGGTTTTTCTTTATGCTTTGATAGTTCGGCTCTATGACTCAGGTTTAAACAGTGGTTGCACCCCTTGTCCATCAGAGACTTAGAGAACACTTTACAAGGTTTGAGGCGATCGAGGTGCTGATGGGGGCTAATTTTTAACATTTTGTAATGGAAGGTACGGTGTTAGGTTTCGGGTTTCGGGTTTCAGGTTTCAGGTTTCGGGTGTTAGGTGTAATGTAGCAATTTAATTGATAATTTTTCTAAGTCCTCGTCAAATGAAAACTAACCGTACTGTTGTCCCTCCGATTAAATGTCAAGGAATTAAAACAAAATTAGTGCCTTGGATTCGAGATTCAATGCTCTGGAATAATCAAGGAAAATGGATTGAACCCTTTATGGGATCTGGGGTTGTGGGATTTAATGTTAATCCTAAAAATGCCTTATTTTGTGATAACAATCCTCACCTAATTGATTTTTATAACCGCTTAAAGACTCAAGAAATTGACGCAATTATCGTGAGAGATTTTTTAGAAGAAGAAGGGCAAAAATTACAAAATTTTGGACAAGATTATTATTATGAAGTAAGGAAAAGATTTAATCAAAACAAAAGTTCTTTAGATTTTTTATTTTTAAATCGCTCTTGTTTCAATGGTGTCATTCGTTTTAATAAAAAAGGAGGATTTAACGTCCCTTTTTGCCATAAACCCAACCGTTTTTCTAAAGCTTATATTACTAAAATTGTTAATCAAGTAACCAATATGATTGACCGCATGAAAATAAATAATTGGCAGTTTAAAGTCCAAAGTTATACGGAAACCTTGAAGCAAGTACAAGAAAATGACTTTATCTATTGCGATCCACCCTATTTAGGCAGACATACAGATTATTTTAATTGTTGGCAAGAAGAGGATGAAAAAAACTTATATTTTCTGATGAAAGCATTACCCTGTTCTTTTATATTATCTACTTGGCACAGTAATGAACACCGAAATAATGAATATTTAAAAAAATATTGGCAAACCTTTAAGATTATTACCCAGCCTCACTTTTATCATATTGGTGCTAAAGAAAGTAACCGTAAGCCAATGTTAGAAGCCTTGGTTTTAAATTATAATCCTTATCAAAACAAATCAACAGACAAAATGAATAATAAATAATAGGTCATTAATTGTAGCCTAAATCCTATTCTTTTACAGAGAAATTATTATCCATTCTTGAAGATTGACTGCGCCGTAAAACTTCTTGCTGAATACCTTTTAGGGTTTCTTCTAAAAGAGCAGGATAGATACTAAAAAATAAAGAACGATTCCATCGAGAACTGGGTTCTATGGTTACTTGATGAATAATAAGAAATTGGCTAGAAGACGGTTCAGAAGAGAGCGGAATAATTAACCATTCACCTTTTAGTGATTGCCAGTCTCCTTGAATTCCCGTAAACTCAATTCTTTTGATCGGTGTTTCTTGAACAGAAATCTGGGACACACTGGTTTGATTAAGCAATAAAAGGTCTAGTCCCGTAATTTGTTCAAAGACTTTGTTAGAACCTTGATCAACAATAATTTTACTTTCTTGAACATAAGGAAGAAATTGTTCAAAGTTATCATAATCTGTTAGAACTGCCCAAATCGTTTCTGGTGAACTATTGACAAGAACTTGTCCTCGATAAATTCCTGATTGACCCGTAATTAGAACCTCCCCCTTTTTTAAGAGTAATCTTTGCGATTGAGTTAAAGGAACTGAAGAAAAACTAGGTAAAATAGGATAAGAAACGGCTATTAGGACAAATAATAGAATCCCAATTCGCAATTTTTGGTAGGGTTTGAGAAAAGACAACATTTTTGGTTCACAGGTTTAAGGAGTTGATTAATTTAATATGATAAGCTTAAATGATTCAACTCAAAAATAATTCTGATTCAGATGAAAGCATCCTCTTTGACAAACTGGCCAGACTTTCTTCGAGAGTGGGAGCAAGAAGCCCTAGAAATTCTGACATCCTTTCAATTAATTAACCCCTCTAACTTAACCATAAGAGAGGAAGAATTTTTGCTAAAGAGAAAACTATTTTCTTCAGGGGCGACTCAAGAGCAAATACAATTATTAGAAAATCGTCTAGTTCGTACACTTCCCCCATCTTATGTGGAGTTCCTACAAACCAGTAACGGAGGAACTATATTAGCGATGGATGCAGATGATGGCCTTTTATGGCCAACTGAACAAGTAAACTGGTTCATTGAGCAAGATCCTCAATGGGTAGAAGCATGGGTTAGAGAGCATAATTATGAAGTCCCTGATCATCTTTATTTGGTTTATGGAGAGGAACAAGATTGTGTTCATTTACGAACCGAATATCTACACACGGCTCTTGCTATCAGTGATTCCCAAGACTCTGCGGTTTATCTATTAAATCCCCAAATTGTAACTCCATCAGGGGAATGGGAAGCATGGTACTTTAACAATAAATTACCCGGAGCAATTCGCTATCCTTCATTTATCGAAATGATGATCGCTGAAAGACAAAGAACTTTAAAAGACTTAAAAGATAGTTGTAATGTGCCTTAATTTTCCCTTACTTAACGCCAAAGAAAAGCTACAAAAATGGCATTATCAACGGCTCACCTGACTTTATGGTGATAAGCACCCACAAGCACGCTTTTAGGGAATGGGGAATATAGCCCTACGCAAAAACGTGTTTGACAGTTGAAAATTCTGAAACGCAGTCAGGGATTGCTTTTGAATTTTGAATTTTGCATTTTTAATTGTGCGTAGAACTATAGCAGGCACGTCATCGCATTGTTTTAGTCTCAGATCATGGAAATATGTAATCTTGTTTAAAATAAGACAAGTTTCTCAATCCCTCACCTTTAGACAGAAGGGGTCACTTTTTGATAATTTACTATTTGAGACAAAATCTGAAATTCTATTCAATGTGTCGTCAAAATACCCTTTAGGAGAACTTCAAAATGTCCATTGTCTTCCAAGTCGCCTTAGCCGCATTAGTCTTCTTTTCCTTCGTTATGGTCGTTGGTGTACCTGTCGCCTATGCTTCTCCCCAAAATTGGGATCAATCTAAGCCTTTACTCTATGTAGGGTCAATTGTTTGGATTGTTCTCGTTCTTGTGGTCGCTGTACTTAACTTTTTTGTGATCTAACACGCTTAATTCGGGGATAGCAACATGACTGTTGGCTGTCCCTTCTTATTACAACCTTCATTCTAAATTCTAAATTCTTATGACCGTTTTTGAAGGGAATTTTACCCAAGATCCTGACTCACTAAGATTTGCCCTTGTCATTGCCCGTTTTAATGACTTAGTAACCGACAAACTTCTATCGGGTTGCCAAGATTGTTTGAAACGTCATGGCGTTGATCCCAATCCTAACGGTAATCAGGTCGATTATGTTTGGGTACCGGGTAGCTTTGAGGTGGCAATGGTTGCCCGTCAATTGGCATTATCAGGCCGTTACCACGCCATTATCTGTCTTGGTGCAGTGATTCGGGGTCAAACCCCCCATTTTGATTATGTTGCATCCGAAGCCGCAAAAGGTATCGCTGCGGCAGGTTTTCAAACAGGTGTCCCCATTGTCTTTGGCATTGTTACCACAGACACCATGCAGCAAGCTTTAGAAAGAGCAGGAATCAAAAACAATTTAGGCTGGAATTATGCGATGAATGCCCTAGAAATGGCTAATTTAATGCGTCAGTTACACAGTGCTATGCCGAATTCCCCTCAATATCAAATTGCTGAAGGGTCATCTTTTCCTGTCTTACCCCAATCTTCTCCCCAATAAATACAAGGGGAGAAAATAGTTACAAAAAAGGTTGACAAATTAGCAATCCGTTTGGCATACTTGTCAGAGTACTTACCAGATGCCCCTGCGGGTATAGCTCAGTGGTAGAGCGTCACCTTGCCAAGGTGAATGTCGCGCGTTCGAATCGCGTTACCCGCTTAACTGTTAGACACCTTACAGAGTGGAGTCCTTAAATGGCCCATGTCGCTCTGTATAAAACTATTGTTGTACATAATTAAAGATGTCTCAAGAACTAAATAGCTAAACAAGATTTAAACTAAGGTAATTGGTTGAATCGGAATCACTGCAAGCATGAGCAAACACTTGGAACCATACTATAAAACTTTAGGGTTAGAAGTCGGTGCATCATTGGAAGAAATCAATGAAGCGTACCGAGATTTGGCTTTTATTTGGCATCCTGATAGAATTCCTAGCGATAATCCCCGTTTATTAGAAAAGGCGGCTACAAAACTCCAAGAAATTAACCATGCTCGCGATCAACTTCGTGCTTTAAACAGTCATCCTAAGAAGAAAAAAACGTGGCGCCCGCCCCGGAGAGGGCCGGCTAGGGGGCGAAGGCGGCGCTCTCCGCCACCGCCACCGAAACCGACGGCTCCCCCGCCTCAAAGGGC
>JBFRWB010000128.1:0-4016 GCA_051439375.1 Microcystaceae cyanobacterium | reverse complement strand
CTTATTTAACATCCGCTTATAGTCAGTATATTAGTCGATCGCCTAATGAAATTTATGTGGTGGATCAAAGCGCTGAAGTAGATTTAAGTCAACTATTTAATCGTTATCGGCCAAGCGATCGCCCTCCTATTTTTCCCCCTAGTCGAAATTGAGTGATTGGATAGGAATTTAAGGAAAATTAAAAAGATTACAGTACAAAAGCCTAACTATTAAAAAACAGCAAAATTAACATTAACATAACCAGAACTTAACCTAACTGTTTGATACAGAAATGAACGTTTGGTATTAAACTTATGACTAATGCACAAATGGAAGAGATTACTAGAGGTGTAAGGGCGAGGTGACCTCGCCCCTACCTATTACTTAATACTTAATTGTTCGCTATGACTACGGGTGCAGGATTACCTTTTATTTTCCAGAAAATGGGCTTTGATCCCGCCTTAATGTCTGCACCTTTTATTACCACAGTGGTTGATATTTTAGGAATTTTTATTTATTTTAGTATTTTTTAAGTAATCTTAAACATAAATTAATAGAAAGGTTCTAGGTGTGAGGAAGAGATATTAAACCCACACCTAACCTAAGTTATGACCAGAATTCAATTTAATTTTGGTGTTCATTTAACCAATTGCTCAAATCTTCAAGGGTAGTTAAATCAAATAACACTTGACTTAAAGTTTCTAAAGACTCTATTGAGAGTTGATTAATTTGTTGTTGAATAATATCAGAAACTTCTCCAAACCTTATAGATAATAGATTTAATAATAGAGATTTAACGCCTTCTTCTTTACCAATCATTCTTCCCTCTTCTCTTCCAATTATTATTCCTTCTTGTCTTCCTTCTTCCTTACCAATCATTATCCCTGCTTCCACTCCTTCTTGCATGGCAGTTTCTACCAAATTGTTTAAATCTCTATAGTATTTTAAACTATTTTGATAGGCTCTTTGTTCGTCTGGAGGAAGTTGAGCAATTTCGGCAATTTGAAATAATTGGTTAAACACTCCTTCTTGGAACTTTTGGGGTGGGGTATCTAGTTGAGATAAATGTCTGAATAAAAATAGCCATTTCTCAAGATTTGTTTCCAAATCGTCTAGGGCTTTTTGAAACTTGGGTAATTCTATAATGTATCTATCACCGTTTCTTGGGGAATCAACCATAGCTTTTAGAAAGATAATAAGTTGTACTTATTTCTATTTTAACCTGCTTCTAGTCGTAGGGTGGGCAGCATCAGTTAATTTTATCTTATAAAACAGTAGTTAATGGCTGCCCACCAATCGGTTTAAATGCAACAGATAAGGGGATGGTGGGCAAAGTTTTGGGTTAATCATTACATTTGATCTGTTTTCCCTTTTGCCCACCCTACAACTACTGATAAATTAGCGTGTCCTGCAAGTAAGTATAGAGAAGGTGATCTAGGGTCTGAAAAACAATTAATTGCTTGAATGGGATAAGTTTTTCCACTAAAAGCCACTTGAACTCCATCTTTTATATTTTGATGTTTTGTCTCCTCATCGAGATAGTATTTATCAAAATCATCTCCTAAAATTAAACTGGTTAAATTGCATTGAGGATCGCCATCCACTAATAAAACATTATGTTTTTTCGATAGCATCCAGCCAATATTATAGATAGAAGTTGTTTTACTGACTCCTCCTTTATGATTAAAAGCGACAATTCGTTTAGCCATGATTATTATCTTTGTATGTGAGATTATCATTATAGATAAGATTAACTAAAAGATGTGTGCCGTAACCCATCACAGGCTAATTGTATTATTTAATACACTCTCCACCATCGTTTCGGAAGAGCCAGCAAGAATAGGTGCAAAGTGCAAAAAGGAATATCTTGTTAAGAAATTAAGGAAGATTAAAACTATGACAGTATAATAGCCTACTGCTGTGTCAAACTAATTTTGACAGTTAAATGTTCCCTCTTTTCCCACACCTCTCTCAACCCATCACTTTTAATTTGACAGAGACTATTACTTTGGAGAACTTCATGAAAGCAGTTGAAAGATTTTTAACTGGACTCACTCGTGCTTGATAATGATTTGCCCATCTGATGGCATTCGACCCTTTGATAACAGCAAGACGAGCATTTTTTAAATCTTGGGGTCGATTAAATTCCATCACTGAACGAGGAGAAAAAGCCAACGTTAAAGTGGTAGCAATTCCTGCTGTAAAAGAACTAATAATCACAATAGAAATGATTGACCAACATCCAGCAATGGTTCGTCCTAAATTAGTGATTGGATAGCGATCGCCATAACCAACGGTGGTAAAAGTAGCCGTCGCACACCACATTCCCTCTCGAACGCCTTTTAAATACTGGGGAGAAAATTGTTGAGGATTTTTTTTGTGTTCTGCTAACCAAAGTAAATTACCAATGAGAAAAAGACAAACGCAAATTAAGCCAGCAGAGGAAAGAAAAGCCCATCCCAAGAAAGGACGAATAAAACTCCATAAGGTGGGAGGGGCAGACGGTAACAAAAGGGTTAATTCTTCCTGTATAATTGGTTGGGTAAAATCAAATCTTTCGAGTCGTTCTGGGGTAACAGTTACTGACCCTAATGCCACATCAATTGTTCCCCTTTCCAAAGAAATCAGTGCTTCGGTAACAGAAGAATAGGCTACTATTTCATAATCAAGGTCTAGTTGGGTCGCCAATGCTTTCCAGACTTCTATGCTTACCCCTGATAGTTCACCTGTGTCGGAAAGAATAACGGCTGGTTGTTCACCGGCAAACCCCACTTTTAATGGAGAAGAAAATTCATTTTCAGATTGAGAATCGGATAAGGTTTGTGGGGGAGAAGTAGGGATTAAGTCTTGAGCTTGTAAGTTAGAAGGGACAATAAAATGATTTATAAAGACCCATAGCATTAAAAAGTGACGAATTAACATAGTTATTTGATTTATTATAAAAAAATAAGTTTGACTCACGGCTAGGACAGAACTAGCAGCCTCAATCTAACGTTACTTAAATTGAAAACATTCTTGATGTTAACAATTATTCTAGAACTTATGGTATTGTAAGGGAGATTGTGATTTTTATTCTCATTAAAGCTTATGACAACACTAACCGTTTGGAAATTTGAGACGGCTCAGGGAGCGCAAGAAGCACTCACCAAACTCACTCCCTTACAGAAAGAAAATTTGATTGCGATCAAAGACGCAGCCACTGTTTCTTGGGCAGCGGGTAAAAAGAAACCCAAAACCAAGCAAGCGGTTAACTTAGTCGGTTTAGGCGCATTAGATGGTGCTTTTTGGGGACTATTATTTGGGTTGATTTTTTTCTGTCCCATTTTAGGTGTAGCGGTTGGGGCTTCGATGGGAGCATTTAGTGGTTCTCTAAAAGATTATGGTATCGACGACGATTTTATTAAGGATATTCAAAGTAAAGTAACAGAAGGGACATCGGCTCTGTTTTTGTTAACTGGTGAGGTAACCTTAGACAAAGTAGAGGACTCCCTTGGGGAAATGAAAGCTGAATTAATTCGATCTAATCTCTCTAATGAGCAGGAAGCAAAGTTAAGAGAACATTTTAGTCCCGAAGTTTAATTGAGATTGTGTGGGAGCATTGTTAAGATCTTAAATTCATGGAAATTTTGCAGCTTGATGTCCGTCAAACAATGATTGTCGCCATTTTAGTCTTATATTTGGGGAAATATTTAACCCGAAAAATTCGCTTGATAAGCTAAGATGCTCTAATAATTGGACAAAATCGTAATCATTAATCTTTGCCTAACATTTTTATCAATGAATACTTTGGAAAACTCTCTGAAAATTGCTTCCACAACAACTGTTGCAGCCCTTCTTGCTACCGCTACCTTCTCACCTGTCTTGGCTGATGTCGTCCTCGTTGATCAAGGGATTAGTGAAGCCGAGGTAGTAGCTGCTCAGGATGGTTGGTGTAAGGCACTAATCGATATTAGCACCACTAACGCTGAGCGAGGCCGAGAAGCCGCCGCAGCACTTGCCGAAAAAGTGATCGATTCTGCCTACGGCTACCAGATGGG
>JBFRWB010000127.1:0-11754 GCA_051439375.1 Microcystaceae cyanobacterium | reverse complement strand
GTTGGATTAAGTTAGTTATGTAAAGTAACGTAGGGTGGGCAATCGAAGACAATATAGAATTTATTAAAGAGATTTCCCAATAATTGCCCACCTTAAAGGTGAATCATTAGGGATGGTGGGCAAAATTAATCTTTCTCTCCCATCATTCCTTGTCTTGGGTTTTTGCCCACCCTACAACTTTTTGCCTTTTGCCTTTTGCCTTTTGACTTCCCGAAGGGCTTATCTTACAGTCTGCAAGTCTTTGCGCGAGAGAAGAGAAAACCGCGTTAAACTCGGGAGATGTCCCATAGGGGTCTCTCTATGAAGCTCATATATAAGTTCTTTGCTTCTCAACCATTTTCTCCCTACTTGCCATCCGACTTGGTCACAGAACTTTTCCCACACCTCGCTATTATACGCTCTCGTCCCTCCCAAGGAACGATAAATGTCTGCTTGTACAGAAAAGCCAAATTTCCCCTCACTATTGTCTAACCAAAGCTGATTAATAATCCTTAAATCTTCGCAGGGAAAGGTATCAAAATCCTCTACATCAAACCATTGTCCTTCTTCTCTCTCCACCACTTCTATCATTACCTTGTAGGTTTCCTCATCTGCTGCTTTAAAATCACGATTGCGTAATAACTCTGCTAACCGTTGATAACGGGCATTTTGTACCGTTGCAGCAAGGTTTTGACGCTCTATTTCTTCTGCGATACTTGCATCATTGGAGCGAGGGTTTTGCCGAAAACATTTATCTGCTAGTTGAATACTTTTCTCTGTGTTTAAAGCTAATAAAAAACGAATAAATTTGGATGGATTTTTTAATTGAATGCCATACAATACAATAATATCTTTCCACCAATCTTCTGTATGATTGTCAAACAGTAAGGCTTCTTGCTGTGTGTCTTTAATCTCTAACGCTGCTAAATATTCCTGAAAATTCTTATGGGCAAATTCATAATGATCATCTACTTTAACCAATAACTCACTTACTTGTTCCATTTTCTCTAAAAATAACTTTGCTGCAACAGATGAATCAATGGGATAAAGATATTCCTCTAATTTATTTAACAATGAAGCTGGTTCTATTTTGGTTAAATTATTCTGCATCATAAACAAAGCCAATTGTTGTAAAACCTGCTGACTTTCCTTAAACTCTAACGGCATATCAATCTGTCTAGCAAGGGGTCTATCCCCTAACTGTAAGCGAATAATATCTCTGAATAAATCCGTCCGTCGTTGGGGTAACTTTTCATCCACACAATTTGCATCTAAATTCACAATCATGTGCAGCAATAAGGGAACTTTGGCAAAATCACTCAAAGAATTATGTTCATTTTCTTTTGGTTTAACTTGTTCGATTAACTGATAAGCTTGTCGTTGCGCTTCATTTTGATCAGGTTCTGCACTAATATGTTTTTCCCAACTCCAATACCATTTTTCGATAAAACGAGACTGTTGATCAATATTCAAAGGCTTAACCCATAAGTCCTTATTCGGTCTATTTTCCCCTTGATACTGTTTATATCCCGCAGGCCGAGAGGTTAAAATAAAATAAGCATAAGGATAATTCTTAAGCTGTTGACTAATCCAATCACTGACTTGTTTTCTGAGGGCTTCTTTTACTTCATCAAAGCCATCTAAAAGAATTAAGAACTTCCCTTGATGTAGATGATTTTCTGCCCAATTCGGCGGTAATTTGAGTTGCTTTCCTTTCGCTAAACTAGGAATATGATGCTTCTCAATTAACGTGGGTAAATCAGGGGCATTTTCTTGTGCCATTACCTCTTGCCATTTCCTGAGATATAATAAAACAGGTAATAATTTAGGGGCTTTATAGGGTTTCTTTTGATCAAGATTGTGGCTATAAATATAAGTGATGTGGCGTAACAAAGTGGTTTTCCCATAGCCTCCCCATGCTTGAATAATAAACGAACGATTGATAGACTCCTTTTGAATAGTTCTCAGAATATACCAAATACTTAACCCCTCTTTAGAGAAAGCCTGTTGAGCCAGTTTTTTCTGCCAAGAAAACCCCGTCAATTGAGGGGGAATCATCTGATTTTCAATGCGTCGGAAAAAGCCACCACTTAACTCAAGAGGAACAAAAACATCTCTTAAGTTTGGTTTAAAGGTATTAAAGCCTTCCGTTTTATACTGTTGACAATCACTCGCTTGACACTTTAAATAATTATCATCGGTTCGGGCTAATTGCCATTTAATGGTTTCCGTTAAACTTTCGCTGACTTTTTGTTGCCAAGACATCAAATTATCCACATCCTTTCTTCCTCTTTCTGCATAGACTTCTCCTAATCTGGTGAGAAAGCTTTCTGTATATCTTGCCCAAATAATCGTGACAATCATCACGGGAAACATAAGCAAGGAGAGAAACCATTCATGTTGTAAAAGAAAACTAATGGTTATTCCCCCACTTCCCCCTAATGGTGTCCATTGAATCAGGGTTTGTGCTGTCTTTTGTATCCATTTCTTTGCGTCTTTTTGTTGGGTTTCTAGGGAACTATTAGACGATTCTTTATCAGGTTTAAAAGTCTGGTTATCGGATGTCATGGGAATGGATGAATGAGTGATTTTAGAATTATTATAGCAACTTTAATCCTTTTGTCTTAAACTGTGATTAATGTGATTGAATGATGAACTATGATGATTTGTGAGCAAGATTTAAAGTTGGTTCGTTGTTGGGCTTTAGCCCTAATATCAGACATTATATCTACCATGAAATAAATTTCATGGCTTAAAGCGTAAGTCTGCTAAAGCGACTAAGGTTAATGATGAAGGTTTAGTCACTTTAGGTGACTTTAACATATTAGCCTTGAACTTGAGTTCAAGGCAGGTTAGAATTCACACCTACAAATATAAAAGAGTGATTCATATTATTTAATGATGTTTATAATTTATAATTCTCTATTTTTCTTACGTTTTGTTACAATCGCTACTTTTGACAAAACAGATGTGCTAACATAAATCAATAATTTTACAAAGGATGTATATAACAGTAAACAGTTACCAGTTAATTTAACTCAGCAGCATCTCTGCACAGCTTAGCAGCATCTCTGCACAGCTTAGCAGCATCTCTGCATAACTAAGCAGCTTCTCTGCATAACTGAGCAGCTTCTTTGCATTACTTAGCAGTTTCTCTGCATAACTGAGCAGCATCTCTGCACAGCTTAGCAGCTTCTTTGCATTACTTAGCAGCATCTATTTATACTATCAAAAACTAATTTTAAAAGGTTAAAACACTATTATGGTTAACTCTGGCTTATCCGCACCCCTTGACAAAATTTTAGAAGAAGCCCGTTTAAAAATCGCAATTGCCAAAGAACGCATTAATGATTTAAGCATATTTGGTATTGACCAGCAATGGATTGAGCAATTTGAAGAAGACATTGAAACAGCCGTTAGTTTTCCTATTTATGAAGAACAAATAGACAACTTAAAACAACTAACCACTGCTAAAGATGCAAAACTCACTGAATGTATGGAGTGGGGACAAAAATTACGGCTGAGAATTGAGTTAGCAACCAAACAAAACCAACTCACAAATGTTAACTTTCCTAGTAACCGTTGGACAGAAGCCAAACGAAATGAATCTAAACTCATTCGCTTATTTCCTGCACTTATCGGACTCGCAAAAACCTACGCAGAGGTGTTAGCAAAAGTGGGACAAACCACAGAAGAAATTGAAACAGGGGAACAACTCTTAGACGATTTAATTAAAGCTAACCAAACACAAGAAGAGTATAAAATCAAACGAACTCAAGTGACATCTGACCGTCGAGTTGCCTATCGTAAACTTTATGATGGGGTGAATACGATTAATAAAGTCGGTCAAACGGTTTATGCAGATAATCCATCTGTTGCCCTATTATTTGCTAGTTCATGGTCTTCTTCTTCTAGTTCTTCGGACACAGAAAACAGTGAATAGTGAACAGTAAACAGTGTGCAGGATGGGTTAGGCACAAGGACAATGGTTAGAAAAAACAATAACTGTATGATTTGTGCCGTAACCCATCGCAGGGTGTTTGTCTATTGTTTAAGGATTAGTAATTCGTGATAAAATTGTAGAGAAGAATCACTATTGTTAGACCTATGAAAAAAGATACAACGCTAGACGACACACGGGTTAACTTCTTCGAGACATTTCTTTTGGGTAGAAAAAAATACTACGCTACCCTAAAGAATTTAGGAAGATATTATTGGATTACACTTCCCTCATCTTGGCTGCAACTAACTTACCCTTACTTTCTTGCGTATCCCGGTGCGATCTATACTCCCTACGGCTACCGACTGTCTTATTTTAATCTTAATCTCGAACTTTACTTACGTTGTATGGAGATTCTATTTGGGGATGACAAGGGGGAAAGCAGGTTCTCGCCTTGGTAAATCACCTTAATTGATTAGTTTTGCAGTAAATGACCTAAATGAGTCATCATTTCATCACAACCCCATAGGGACGTTCCATGCAACGTCTCTACTCTATAAAAGGGGGAAGTGTGGGGAGACAAAGCTGTTAACTATAACTGGGGTATATAAACCGAGTTTGGTATTAAACCTGAAACCCGAAACCTGAAACCCGACACCTAAAATATTGAGAAAATGTAACAAAACCAAGAAGCAACCCGTCTCAATTTGCTAAGTTAAAGGATGAATTTGTGTCCCCCTAGAAATGTCCTATGTCTCTGGTTGTCCAAAAGTTCGGTGGTACGTCCGTCGGTTCGGTTGAACGTATACAGGCCGTTGCCCAACGCATCAAAAAAACGGCGGATCAAGGAAATAATGTGGTCGTTGTGGTGTCTGCCATGGGAAAAACCACCGATACCTTAGTGAATCTTGCCCATGACATTAATCCCGTCCCCTGTCGTCGGGAAATGGATATGTTACTCTCGACAGGGGAACAGGTTTCCATTGCCCTAATGAGTATGGCCTTAAAAACCATTGGACAGGATGCCATCTCTTTGACTGGGGCGCAAGTGGGCATTGTAACCGAAGCAGAACATAGTCGGGCAAGGATTTTAGAGATTAAACCCGATCGCTTACAGCATCATCTACAACAAGGCCAAGTCATTGTCGTTGCAGGATTTCAAGGGGTAAGCGCATTAGCCAATTGGGAAATTACCACATTAGGAAGAGGGGGATCAGATACCTCTGCTGTCGCCCTCGCAGCCGCCTTAAAAGCCGATGTTTGCGAGATTTACACCGATGTCCCCGGTATTTTGACCACAGACCCCCGAATTGTCCCCGAAGCCCAATTAATGGAAGAAGTCACCGCCGATGAGATGCTAGAGTTAGCCAGTTTAGGGGCAAAAGTCCTCCATCCAAGGGCGGTGGAAATTGCCCGAAATTACGGCATTCCCTTGGTAGTTCGCTCTAGTTGGACTGATGACCCCGGGACTAAGGTGTTATCCCCCATTCCTCAGCCCCGTTCTCTCATTAACTTAGAATTAACCAAAGCCGTTGACGGGGTAGAATTTGACCCCGATCAAGCGAAAGTCGCCCTATTGCGAGTCCCAGATCAACCGGGGGTTGCCGCCAAACTGTTTGGGGAAATTGCCCATCAAAAGGTGGATGTGGACTTAATTATTCAGTCCATCCACGAAGGAAATAGTAATGATATTGCCTTTAGTGTGGTAAAAGGAGTCTTAGCCAAAGCAGAAGCCGTCGCAGAAGCCATTGCCCCCGCTTTACGCAGTCATCCTAGTGAAACCGACGAAGCAGAAGTCTTTGTAGAAAAACGGGTGGCTAAAATTGCGATCGCAGGTGCAGGAATGATTGGTCGTCCGGGGATTGCTGCTAAAATGTTCCAAACCCTCGCCGACGCAGGAATTAATATTGAAATGATTTCTACATCTGAGGTAAAAGTCAGTTGTGTCATTGCGGAAAGTGAGGGAAGTGAAGCGATACAAGCCCTTTGTCAAGCCTTTGATGTGGATCACTCTCCCATCAATGAAAAGAGAAAATTTGAGAATACACCCCCCGTTCGCGGGGTGGCCTTAGATGAAAAACAGGTACAAGTAGCCATTCGTCATGTTCCCGATAAACCGGGGATGGCGGCTTTAATTTTTAACACCATGGCCGAGAATAATATTAGTGTGGATATGATTATTCAATCCCAACGCTGCCGCATTGTAGAAGGTGTTCCCAGTCGAGATATTGCCTTTACCGTTGCCCAAGGGGATGCTAACACCACAGAGACGATTTTAAACGCCTTAACCCCTCAAATTGGCTTTAAGGAAGTCGTGGTTAATCATGATGTGGCGAAAGTCAGTATTGTTGGGGCCGGAATGATCGGTCAACCGGGGGTTGCAGCCAAGTTTTTTGAAGCGTTAGCACAAGAAAAGATTAATATTTTAATGATTGCGACTTCTGAAATTAAAATTAGCTGTGTCGTTGACCAAAACGACGGACAAAGAGCGTTGAAAATTGTCCATGAGGCGTTTAACTTATCACAAAAAGCCTTAGCAACCGTGGCTTCTTAACCCTCATTCAAGACGAGAATCCCAAAAAGGCAAATGGTGTTAACGTTTCCTCAAAAACTTTTGCTAATTTGCAAACTTTGTAGCTTACACTAAGGAATGACCATCAGACTGTTTCCTAAGTTACGAAAGACAAGGTCATTCCCTACCATTAGAAATACCCCTTCTCGGCTACTCCCATTCACTATGTTAATTACTGAACCTTCCCCCACGACTGGCGCACAATATCTTCCTCAAGTTAACGATTCAAGTCCATTACCCTCCGTTAATCAGCAATTATTTCCCCTCACTGCTAAATTAAACGCCCAAGATAACTTAGAAGTCGGTGGCTGTGATGTTACCACCCTTGTCCAACAATTTGGATCTGCCCTTTATATTGTTGATGAATTTACCCTTCGTAGTGGTTGTCAGCAGTATCGCGAAGCCTTTCAAACCCATTATCCTGCGGAAAGTCTTGTGATTTACGCATCTAAAGCATGGAGTTCCCTTGCAATTTGCAGCATCATTGCCAGTGAAGGACTAGGCTTTGACGTAGTATCAGGGGGAGAACTTTACACCACCCTTACCGCCTTAAAAAGAATGGGCTGGACACAAGAACAAGCAAAAGAGAAAATATATTTTCATGGCAATAATAAGTCCCTAGATGAATTAACCTACGCCGTAGAAGTGGGATGTCGTATTATCGTCGATAATTGGTTAGAACTAGAAACCCTAGCCAAATTACCCTCATCCCAACCCATTCCCATCCTGTTACGCCTCACCCCCGGAATTGAATGCCATACTCACGACTATATTCGTACTGGAAGCATTGATAGTAAATTTGGCTTTGATCCCCAACAAATAGAAGCCGTCTTTACCTTTGTCAGCGAACAAAAAAATCTGAATTGTCTAGGAGTCCACGCCCATATTGGATCGCAAATCTTTGAACGTCAACCCCATCAAGACTTGGCCTATGTCCTCGTAGATTGGATGAAAAAGGCCCAAACCTACGGCATTACCGTCACAGAACTAAATATCGGCGGAGGCTTAGGGATATGCTATACCGAACAAGACGATCCCCCAACCATAGAAGAATGGGTGAAAGCCGCCGCCCAATCGGTTGTAACCGCCTGTCAACGGGAAAACCTACCCCTTCCCAAATTAATTGCCGAACCGGGGCGATCGCTGATAGCCAATAGTTGCGTTACCGCCTACACCGTCGGATCTCGGAAAGTGATTGCCGATTTAAAAACTTACATTGCCGTAGATGGAGGAATGTCTGACAATCCCCGTCCCATCACCTATCAGTCTCTCTATCAAGTCGTCATCGCCAATCGTATGACAGAAGCAGCAACAGAAACTGTGACCATTGCGGGCAAACATTGTGAATCAGGCGATATTTTAGTCCAACAAACCCAGTTGCCTGAAACCCAAGCAGGGGATATTCTGGTAGTGTTAGGCACAGGCGCATATAATTACAGTATGGCTTCCAACTATAACCGCATCGGACGGCCAGCCGCCGTCTTGGTCAAAGAAGGAGAAGCAAACCTGATCATTGAGCGAGAATCCTACGAAGATTTACTTCGTTGCGATCGCCTACCCCAAAGACTCTTACCCTCCGTCTAAAACTGTATAGAAAAGGGTGTTTGACATTGGTAAGGCTTGAAATCTAATCATATATAGCTGACTTTTGACCTTTGCCTTTTTCATTTTGCCTTGTGCGTAGCCATACCCTATCCACCCCCTACCCAAATAATTACCTCCCATGTCGGGTCCGATTGCTGGGATTCCCCAATGGCTGATTAACAGTCTTGATATTAGCCTTGTTTTTCTCTTGGCCTATGTAATGCTCCTTATCACTGGGGAGCGTCGCACCCTCTGGATGGTCAGAGGCTTGGTGGTTTTGATGTTGGCCTCTGTCTTTAGTAAGGTCTTTCAATTAAACTTACTGCACTTTGTTTTAGATAAATTGGTCTTGGGGGCGGCGGTGGCCATGGCTGTCGCTTTCCAAGGGGAATTTCGTCGTTCTTTGGAACTATTAGGCCGAGGCCATCTGGTTCAACTCTTTCAAAAACCTAGCCAAGCCCCCAAACCTGATAGTGTGATTGACGAAGTCGTAGATGCGGTTAAAGAACTTTCCCAGAATCGAACGGGAGCTTTAATGGTAATCGAAACCATGACTGCCCTTGATTTAGCTCTCTTTGTCAATCAGGGGGTTTTGCTGAACGGAGAAGTGTCCAAAGAACTACTACAAACTATTTTTCAACCGAAAACTCTCCTCCATGATGGGGCGGTTTTTATTCAGGGATCTCGGATCATTTCAGCCGGTGTAATCTTACCCCTTTCTGAACGAACCGCATCCCGCCAATTAGGAACTCGTCATCGGGCTGCCATGGGCATTACAGAACGGGCGGATAACTGCCTTTGTGTCGTGGTATCAGAAGAAACTGGCTCGATTTCCCTAGCGGAAGGAGGAAGGCTCAATCGTCCCTTAACTAGCACTAAACTAAAAGAATTATTAGAAGAAAAATTTGCACCTTTAATGGAACGGGAAACAGTAACCCCCGGATTAGGGATTTTACGTCGTACAATGGGTTTACCTAATCGCCCTTGGTCTAAAACTGCTAAAGTTTCCTCATCCCATTCCCAAGAAAGAAAACGATGACTGTTCAAGATACCCTGTTACAAGCTCTGCCCCAAGACCTCGATCATTTGCGTTTACCCCAGCATATTGCCGTTATTATGGACGGGAACGGTCGTTGGGCTAAAAAAAGAGGACTCCCTCGCATTATGGGTCATCAGAAGGGAGTTGATACCCTTAAAGACCTTTTGCGTTGTTGTCGAGATTGGGGAATTCCCGCTTTAACAGCCTATGCGTTTTCCACCGAAAATTGGGGACGACCCACCGAAGAGGTAGAATTTTTAATGACTTTGTTTGAACGGGTTTTGCGACGAGAGTTAAAGGAAATGCAAAAAGAAAACGTGCGAATTCGCTTTGTGGGCAATTTAGCCGCCTTGCCAGAGACGTTACAGCAGGAAATTGACCGTTCAATGATGGATACGGAAGAGAATACAGGGATTCAATTTAGTGTGGCCACTAATTATGGCGGCCGTCAAGAAATTCTCCACGCTTGTCGGGCGATCGCCAAACAGGCTAGCGAGGGCAAGTTGAATCCAGAGGAAATTGACGAAGAATTATTAGAAAATCATCTTTATACCCAAGGAATTACTAATCCTGACCTATTAATTCGTACCAGTGGGGAAATGCGAGTCAGTAACTTTCTCTTGTGGCAAATTGCTTATGCTGAGATTTATGTGACACAAACCCTGTGGCCGGACTTTAATCGCTCAGAATTTCATCAAGCTTTACTCGCTTATCAACAACGGGAACGACGCTTTGGCAAAATTTAGGCACTTATCCCCTACTCAAACAGTCATTCGTCCTTTATAGTAGGTCTTAAGTTTATTTCCCTAATCCATGTTAACCAGTCGCCCAAGTACGTTAGACGTGACTAAAACGGTTCCTCCCCTTACTCAAGCCAAGCAAATTGAAGACGCTCGTAGAAAAGAAGTACAGTTAATTTTGGAAAATCTTTTTGAGCGAGAGGAAGACACCGTTAAGCTGGTGATAGACTGTTTATTTGATATGGGGGCAGTCT
Source organism: Microcystaceae cyanobacterium (assembly GCA_051439375.1). Taxonomy (GTDB): domain Bacteria; phylum Cyanobacteriota; class Cyanobacteriia; order Cyanobacteriales; family Microcystaceae; genus JBGTGT01. Next base: position 1,646 of record JBFRWB010000127.1, on the reverse strand, counting down.
ATGTTATTAATCGCAAAATTCCTACCCCAATTGTTAATCCTTTGGTTAAGGGAGTGGCGAGGGTTTCTCGATCAGGAATTCGGATTATTGCTTTTCGCTATGTCATGAAAAAGTTTGTGCTGTCGGGTTTTCTTACTAATTTTTTGTTTAATAAGGTTAAAGGATTGATTGGTGCTAATCCACCTGCGAAGAAAAAGAAAAAGAAAAATGCTAAACCTTTAAAGAATAAACCTGCTTTATCAAAAAAAGAGGATTCCCTAACCCCTCCAAGCCAAACGTTAGCGATCGCACCTTATCCTCAACTGACTCCCGAAAATCAAGAAGCTTTCAATCATCATATTAAAGGTTTGGCTAAAGTCATTCATCAGGAAAGCAATTCCCAACAACTGACATTAACGCAAGTGGAAGACATCATCCGACAACAAACCCTTCAATCTATGTTAGTCCACAACAAGGAAGGGCAGAATTGAATGGGTCTTTTTTTTATCACCTCTCAAAGTCTTTAAATCTCATTTTTTAAGGCTGATTGAGTCAGTTCAATCTCGCATTTTAAGACCATACTGCCATAACCCGTTCCTTGAAAAGCGATTGAATTAACATAAAGACAGTAATTTCGACGTGCTTTTTGAAACTCCATCAATTGACTGACATTACTTCGGTTCAGACTTTCTCCTTCCAAGTGTTCCATCCACAAGTCTCTAAACTGTTGTGGTAATTCTGAGGCAGTTGCAGGAACTTTATTAAGGAGTTCTTTTAGTTTATCATCAAGTTGTTTCAACTCATTTTGTAAACACTGATAGGTTAAACCTGTTGAACCTGCATCATCACAGGGATGGGAGGCTAAAACAGGATTCGCCATTATGGAGAGACTATTCCAAGTTAAAAGTGATACAAGTGGTATGAGGGGCAAAAATTTCTTTAAAAGCATAGTAGGTAATGCTATTTAAGTTCCAATATAAATTAGCGAGGCGGTACAGGAAATCCATTAGAAGGCGTACAGGTATAACAAGCTGCACCATCGGGATCATACCAAAGCTTTTCGTCAGGCAGGTAAAAGAAACCATCCTGATTTTTTGGCGGCTTGGGAAACCCATTAGCAGGGGTACAGGTGTGACAAATACCGCCATCTGGCGCAATCCATTGTCTAGCCTGAGCATTCCAGTAAATATTACCTGTTGCCCGATAATGAAGGTCTTGTTCATTCACCACAATTCGGACAAACTTGTAATCCTGATTGAACAGGCATTTTCCTGTCCGTCCGGTACTATCCACTTGCCAAGTGACAGTTGTACCCTGACTGCTGGTAATAGAAACATCTGCCATGTATGTGTTAAAGCGACTGACGACTTCGTTTTTACACCACCCCGGCATCTGTTCTGGCAACTCAACATGGACAGAAGAGGCAAAGGAGAATACACTTCCCAATGGGATTGCAAAGCCCCAGATGCCTATGGTCAAAAGATTTTTACCCAACATAGTTTGTAATAGATAGTTTTATGGATAATTAGCGGATCTTATTGCTGTAGATAAGTTTCTAGGTTAAGTACAGCCTGTTGTGCATATTCATCATTAGGTTTTGCTGCTAAAGCTGCTTGAAAATAATCTAATGCTTCTTGAAAATGATGTTTTTGGGTAGCATCATAGCC
>JBFRWB010000126.1:0-21305 GCA_051439375.1 Microcystaceae cyanobacterium | reverse complement strand
ACCTTCAGGTAAAGTCTTGGGAATTTGAATTGAAACAATGATTTCTCCTGCTTTTAAATCGGTTTGTCGATACCCTTTAAAAAAGTCTGCTAAGGGTAACATTCTTTCCCCATTGATTCCCACAATTTTTAATTGTGCATCCAAGGATAACAAAACAGGCGGCATATCGCCAATAGGGGAAGCTGTACCGATATTTCCCCCTAATGTAGCTCGATTTCGCACCTGACGGGCTGCAAACCAATGTAGCATTTCATCCATACTAGGAAAAACGCCTTTTAATTGCTTTTCAATACGACTAAGGGGGACTGCTGCACCCATTTCCAAAAGATAGGGATTATTTTCTAAAATATGCAGTTCTTTGACCAATTCTAAGGAAATTAAAACAGGATAATCTTGAGTATGATGACTTAATTCTAATCCTAAGTCTGTCCCTCCTGCGATTAATGTCGCTTCAGGATGCTCTTGCAAAAGTTGTAAAACATCATCTAAATTTGTGGGACGATAGAAAGTATGGTCATCATCTTGATAAATCAATTCCTCAGATTTAAAGCGATAGGCTTCTAGTTTCTGGCTAAAATGATCTTGAGGATTGCAACCTGTCACCATTTTGGCTGCATTACGAATGGGAATATAACCTGTACATCGACATAAATTTCCTTCTACCGCTATATCATCGACTTTTCCACTATAATAGGCCGAAAATAAACTCATAATAAAACCGGGGGTACAGTAGCCACATTGTGATCCCCCTGTCTTCACCATTGCTTCTTGGACAGGATGTAACTCCCCATCTTGCATAATTCCTTCAACGGTAACCACTTCTTTACCTAAAACTGAGCCTAACGGGATTAAACAGCTATTCATTGCCTGATATTGGGGTTTTCCTTCCGTATCCTCCCCAATAATGGTAACTGTACACGCACCACAGTCCACATCCCCACATCCTTCTTTTGTCCCCACGTATCCTTTGTATCGTAGAAACTCTAATAAAGTCATATTAGGGGAAAGTCCCTTAATCTTTAGGGTTTTACCGTTTAAGGTTACAGAATCGGTTTTAGTCGCTGTTTTAAGCATTCTTTTAGCTTCTCACTTAGAAGACTATTAAGATTTAATTAAGCACCATGGAGGTTATTAATCGCTATCGTATACTGTATACAGCAAAAACAGGAACGCTAATTGTATCACTCTATACAGTTGAAAAATTAATATCCTTTTAAGACGCTTTTCGCTATTATAACGGTGATTTCTTCGTCAGTTAGCCGTAAACTTAATTTATGCAACTCTTTCAATTTCTTAATCAAAAAGTTCAAGTGCGACTCAAGCGATTGAGTCTCGTTGCGCTTTGTTTCCTATTTCTTTTCTTCATGATAGGAGAGGAAAGTTTAGCACTGACTTCCATTTCTCAAGATTTCAATAAATGGGCAACTATTGAGGTAACTTCATCCTCTGATACCGAGGAAAAAGGAACATTAAGATGGGCAATTCATCAAGCAAATTCGACTCCGCAAACAGAAATTATTAAATTGATTGGCATTCCCAATGTAATTGAACTTAAGGAAAGTCTTCCTAGTATCAAAAGTGATTTGATCATTGAAGGAAACGCAACAACACGAATTAGTGGCAACCACCGTTATCGTGTGTTTAGCATCGAAGAAGGCAACGTTACGCTCAAAAATATAAATATTGTCAATGGATTAGCTAAAGGGAATAATGGCATCAATGGAGCAGGGGGAAGTGCAGGAATGGGAGGAGGTATTTTAATGAAAGGGGGTAATGTTCGTTTAAAAAATGTCGCTTTTACGAATAATCAAGCCATTGGTGGGGATGGAAGTGAATCATCCGAAACGTCTATGCAAACCGATAAAAATACAATTCAACAAAGCGGAGGACGTTTTTATGTAAACCGAGGCGCACTGACAGGAATTAATGGCATTAGTTTAGGAGCAAAAGACACAAAAAATATAGATTTACCCCCCATTAATATTAACAGCGAGGGAGGAGAATTTTTAGCCAATCGCGGTGCGGTTGCAGGGGTAAATGGAATTGGAATTAGTGGAATTGGTGCAATTACCTTCGCAGGAGGTGGCGGTTTTGGAGGATTTGGCAACGCTGGAAATGGGGGAAATGGGGGAAATGGAGGATATAATGGCGGAGATGGGGGAAATGGGGGAAATGGGGGCGATGGAGGCATTGGCTTCTTCAGTTCCTTTGGTACACTCGATGGGACAGGAACAATTGGCAATATTAGCTTCGGTGGTGGCGGTGGTTTTGGGGGATTTGGTAATGCTGGAAATGGGGGAAATGGGGGAAATATTTGTGGAATGAGCGACAGTAATGCTCAATCAGGTTCAAGCTATGGTTATGACAATGATGCAGCCGAAGACGAACTTTCCCTATCATTAGATTCTGCGTTTAATCCACCAGAAGAGACAACCGTTAAAAAATCCAATCAAAAGCCGAAAAAGTCGAATAAATTGACTAAAAAAACGAATAAAGAAGAGGAAAGTGCGGAGGAAACCGAATTAGATTTAATTTTCTGTGGTAATGGCGGTAACGGTGGTGATGGCGGTAATGGTGGTTTTGGTGGTGGTGGCGGTAGTGGCGGCCTCGGTGGTTATGGTGGGGTAATGGGAAAATCAGGAATCGCTGGTAAAGGAGGTTATGGTGGCGGGAACGGAAGTCTTAGCTCAGGCGGTGGCGGTGCAGGACTAGGAGGGGCTATTTTTATTAAAGCGGGTCTTTTAACCTTAGAGAATACAACTTTTGTTGGTAATATGGCAGTAGGCGGAAAAGGAAGTCATTCAGGACTAGGAAAAGGCGGCGCAATTTTTATGGTAACGGATACCTTAAAGTCTCAAGTCGGGGTTAAACAACCCCCTCAAATCACATACATACAATCTCCCCCCGATTTTCAAGGCAATTTTGCGACTCACGCCGAGCAGTTACCGACAGATAACCATGACATTTTTGGCAAAATCAGCGATTTCTCAGCAATGTTGTTAAATAAAAACTTTTTAAGTAATATGTCTTGATTTAACTTCCCTAAACATCCTAATCCCTCACCGAAAAAAATACTTTACTGATTGTTAAGCTGTATACAGTATACAAAACCAATTTAAGAGACACTAAACAGTTGAGTTTTTTTTCTAAAATAATCGATTAACATATATGATCCTTCAAAGTCCAGAAATTGCGCCTAAACCCCGTCTTTCCGTCAATAGCGATCGCTTAAACTGTCGTATCGCACGGTTGGCTGACATTGGTAAGTTACCCAATGGAGGCGTCAGCCGAGTTGCCTTTACCGCAGAAGACTTGTTAGCCCGTCAGCTAGTGCAAGTATGGATGAGAGAAGCAGGGATGACGGTGAGAACTGACACAGCAGGTAATATTATTGGCACTTATAGCGGCAAAAATCCCCAAATAGGCGCACTAGCGACCGGATCTCATATTGATACAGTTCCTGTTGCTGGTCACTTTGACGGTGTTTTAGGGGTTATCGGCGGAATCGAGGTGGTTCAAACCCTTTATGAGCAAAATATCCAGTTAAATCATCCTATTGAAGTCATTGTCTTTACCGATGAAGAATGCACCGTTATTGGCTGCAAAGCCATGGCGGGAAATGTTCTCAATGATCCCGATCATTATCGACGGAAAAATGGAACATCTATAGAAAGCTGCTTAGAGAAAATTGGCGGAGATTGGTCAAAAGTTCACGAAGCGCACAGAAAAAACGGAGAAATTGCTGCTTTTGTCGAACTTCACGTTGAACAAGGCGGTATTTTAGAACGAGAAAATAAATCGATTGGGGTTGTAAAAGGCGTTGTGGGACAATATCGCCTGTCTGTAACCATTAAAGGTCGTGCGAACCACGCAGGAACGACACCGATGGATATGCGTCAGGATGCACTGTTAGCTGCGTCTCAAATTGTCTTAGCCGTTAACCAACTTGCCACAGAAACACCGGGGGAACAGGTGGCCACCGTTGGTTATATGGAGGTTTTGCCCAATGCGGTAAATACCGTCGCTTCTCAGGTTAATTTAGCCATTGATTTGCGAGATTTATCCCAAGATCACTTAGATTATTTAATTCAAGAGATGAAACACAGTTTTCATGCGATCGCCATAAAAACCGACACTGACATCACCCTAACCCCTTTACTGAGTGTGCTTCCCACCCTTGCCGAACCAGATATTATGGATACAATTGTAGAAGTTTGTGATGATATGGGCTTAAGCTATACCTATCTTCCCAGTCGTGCAGGACACGATGCGCAGGAAATTGGTCGTTTTGCCGATATGGGCATGATTTTCGTCCCTAGTCGTCAAGGCATTAGTCATTCAGCCGATGAATATACCTCTCCTGAACAGTGTACCCAAGGGGTGAATATGTTGTTACAAACCTTTCTTCGCCTAGACCAAAAATACTAAGTCTGGATAACTCCCGACAATCCCTAATGAATCATGGATAATAAGTAGTGATACCAAGTCCGACTTATAAAGCCCAGTTTTAGGATAGTAGGGAGAAGGGAGTAGGGAGAGAGCAATTCGATAACTGGGTTTTGTTAACCAGATTTGGTATGACTCTTGACTGCGCCTTAAAAAGACGGGTTTGAGGACTAAATCATCAATTATCCATTAATCAAATGCTTAACAGCCCATTAGAACAAAAAGCCCTTAATATCTTCCTCGCAGGGGTTCAAGCAGCCGATCCCAAACAAGCGGTTAACCATTATTTAACCCGACAAGGGACAGACCTTTTAATTCGTTTAATGAACGGGGAAAAACGCCATTTTAACGGCTCGAAGGTTCATTTAATCGCCTTTGGTAAGGCTGCTTGCGCTATGGCTGGGTCTGCCCAAGCTATTCTCAGTGAACCTTCAAATTTAATGGCAGGTGTCGGGTTAGTGGTGACTAACTATCAAAATGTACGAGAGATTCTCAACTGTCAAGTATTCGGCGCACAACATCCTACTCCCGACGAAAACGGCTATCAGGCAGCCCAAGCCCTTGTTAAAAAGGCACAAACCGCCCAACAAGGCGAATTAGTCCTAGTTTTGATTAGTGGCGGTGGTTCAGCCCTAGTTCCCTACCCACCTCATTCCATCAGTTTAGAAGATAAAATTGCAACCACCCAACTCTTATTAGGCTGTGGAGCGAATATTAATCAGATTAATGGCGTAAGAAAGCATTTATCCCAAGTAAAAGGGGGACAACTCACCCGTTGGGCAAATCCTGCCCTACTTCACGCCCTTATTCTCTCTGATGTTATTGGGGATGAAGTGACTGCGATCGCTAGTGGCACAACTGTTCCCGATCCGACGACCTACGGAGAAGCCATTGACGTGCTTCAGCCCGTTTGGGCGCAAGTTCCTTTAAGCGTTCGTAAGCATCTAGAAGCGGGACAAAAAGGGGAAATTCCCGAAACCCCCAAGGAAAATGACCCTATTTTTCAGAATAGCGACTATACGATTATTGGGAGTAATACTTTAAGTGTCAATGCGTTGATAGAAGCAGCCAAACAAGAAGCGTTTACCCCTTGTTTGTACCAAAATGGCTTAACAGGGGAAGCGAGTCGTGTAGCTGAAGATTTAGTGGAATTTGCCCTAAAACAACCGAGAAACGAACCCTTAGCGATGGTTGCAGGGGGAGAAACCACGGTGACGTTAACCCCTGATGCGGGAAAGGGTGGCCGTAACCAAGAGATGGCTTTAGCCTTTGCGATCGCAGCTAAACAAAAGAATTTAGGCGGAAATTGGGTCTTTTTAAGCGGGGGAACAGATGGCAGAGATGGACCGACAGATGCAGCAGGGGGAATAGTTAACCCTCAGACGTTAACTCAGATTTCTCACCCAGAGGCCTATTTAAACCGCCATGACGCTTATCATGCGTTAGAAAAGGGGAATGCTTTGTTACAAATTGGAGCAACAGGGACTAATGTTGCTGATTTACAAGTCTTGTTGTTATTACCTGATTAACGGTGTTCTTTAATAATGAGTAAGACTTTGATGAGAACTCTACAGGTAGAGTGGGCACAAACCTTGCGCCCCTACATATACTAGGAAGTTTTGATGCCAAAGTTAATATCTATAATAAAAAAAGTAAATTGACAAACCTAACACCATGACCCATTTTTCCCACTGGCTATGGGGAGGACTCCTAACAACCCTCTGGATAACCCCAACCTACGGCCTTGAGACTTCTATTACCAAAAACGGCATTGATGCCACCACTCTTCATAATGCCCCCTATAATCTTATCGGTCGTAAAGTCGCCATTGGTCAAGTAGAAATTGGACGGCCGGGGAAATTTGGCTTAGATAAAATTGCAGCATGGAATCCAGTTTATTCCCTAAAAGGTGCGTATTTCCGAAATAAAAACGCTAAGCCCAACGCTAACCTCGACCATCATGCTGCTATGGTAGCTACAGTCCTTGTCAGTCAGGATAAACGCCTCACAGGGGTTGCGCCGGGGGCAAGTTTATATACGGCTGCAGTGGGATCACTTAAACGAGGTGGCCAACCCGAAGAATGTCTCGCTAGTCAACATATTGCCCAACAAAACGGGGGAGATGTCCGCGCCATTAATTTTAGTTTTGGGGAATCTTTAGAACGAGATAGCCGAGAAAACGCTATTTTAGATGGTAACGCTCTCTTAACCCAATGTATTGACTGGTCTTCACGGGTTCATGACGTATTGTACGTTATTGCAGGAAATCAGGGACAGGGCGGTATTCCCATTCCCACCGATCACTTTAATGGGATTACGACCGCTTACACTACCCAAAGAGAGGGAATGTTTACTAAGGTTGACTTTGCCAATTTAAGCGGTATGCCAGTCGGAGTCGGTCGTCGCTTGATTAAACGGGAGATTAACGACGGAAGACGGCGGGCAATCAATTTATTAGCCCCCGGACACCAAATAAAGGTCTATGATCTCGCAGGACAAGTCAGACGGGTGAGTGGAACAAGCTTTGCAGCCCCACATATTACGGGAACACTGGCCTTATTGCAGGAATGGGGCGATCGCCAACTAAGTCAACAGCGTCCGAATTGGTCGGTAGAAAGTCGCCGTCATGAGGTAATGAAGGTGGTTTTATTGAATTCTGCGGACAAAATGACAGATAGTGGAGATGGCAAGCGGTTAGGGATGACCCGCACCATTTTTAATAAGAATAATCGTACATGGTTGCAATCTGATGCCTATCGAAATCCTCGCATTCCCCTTGATATGGAATTAGGAACGGGACATTTAAACGCTTATCGGGCTTATTTACAGTTAAATGGCGGCCAGTGGTCATCAGGACAACTTGTTCCTTCGATTGGCTGGAATTACGAGACTTTACTACCTAATCGCTTCCAAGACTATCGACTACAACAACCGTTAACTCAAGATAGTTATGTTTCTATTACGGTGGCTTGGGATCGTCATGTAGATTTAAAGGATACTAATAACAACCAGAAATATGATAAAGGAGAAACGTTTATTGATCGAGGATTGAATAATTTAGACGTTTATTTATTACCTGATCAACCGGGGGAAGCGAAGGGTTATATTTGTGCTTCTCTGAGTAAGGTTGATAGCGTAGAACATATTTTTTGTCGCGTTCCTCGCACGGGTCGTTATAAAATTCGGGTACAGTATGCAGGACAAGTTAATGAAGAAAAACAGCCCTATGCGATCGCATGGTGGACTAAATAAATTATGAATTATAAATTATAAATTATGAATTATGAATTTCCAGTAACTATCAACTGCTAACTGTTCACTGAACCATTATCGAAATAACTAGGTTGAAAAACCTGTCTTTTAAGACGGAACGTTTTGGAAGCGAGGGATAAAACCTTGTTACAAAAATAACTTCATACTTCCGACTTCATTATGACTCATCCTTTAATTGGCGCACAACCTCCCTTAGAATATATTGCCCCAGATTTTAATCCTTTGGTCTTCCAAAGTATAGAAACTCTGTTACCTTTTTGGTTAAAATCCCAAACGAATATTACCACCATTGAAGCCGAAAATGTGGCAACTTTAGCCAACTATTATCAACAGTTTCAACAAGGAAAATGCCGTTTTTTACTCGCCTTTCGTCACCCTAGTGTGAATGATCCCTATTGTATGGCTTATTTACTTTGGAAAATTTTGCCAAAGGTTGCTAAAAAAGAGAAAATAAAGCTAAAATCACCACTTCATGCCCATTTTATGTACGATAGAGGCATTCCCCTTTGGGCCGGATCAGCCGTTGGTTGGATTTACTCAAAATTGGGAGGAACATCGATTCAACGGGGAAAAAGCGACTTAAAAGGACTAAAAGCTGCTCGTAATCTATTTAGCAAGGGTATAATGCCCATAGCTGCTGCTCCCGAAGGGGCAACTAATGGTCATAATGAAATTATTAGTCCCCTAGAACCGGGATTATCCCAATTAAGTTTTTGGTGTGTAGATGACCTTAGAAAAGCAAAACGAGAGGAAACTGTTTATATTATTCCTATTGGGATTCAATACTTTTATTTAACGCCACCTTGGCAAGAAATCCACCAACTTTTAAGCCAATTAGAAACAGAAACAGGTGTACACAACGAAGCAACTGATCAATCTCAATCGGAAGACGGCTTGTATAATAGATTATATCATTTAGGAGAAAAAATATTAACCCTAATGGAAGGATTTTACCGAGACTTTTATCAGCAAGATTTACCCCCAATTGACCCAACCACCGATGATGATAACATCACTATGGCTTTACGGTTAAATAACCTCTTAAATTGTGCATTAAACGTCGCTGAACAAACTTTTCATCTTACCCCCCAAGGAAACCTCATTGATCGCTGTCGTCGCTTAGAACAAGCAGGATGGGACTGTATTTATCGAGATGAATTAAAAGACAAACAGCATTTATCTCAAGTAGAATTAGGACTCGCTAATCGTATTGCTGATGAAGCAAGTTTAAGAATGTGGCACATGAGAATTGTAGAATCTTTTGTGGCAGTAACGGGTCATTATGTCAAGGAAAAACCCAGTGTAGAACGCTTTGCTGAAACCCTTTTATTATTGTGGGATTTAGTCATGCGAATTCAAGGAAATGCTTCTTTTATCCGTCCTAATTTGGGCAAACAACGGGTTAAAATGACCATAGGAACACCTTTAAATGTATCAGAACGTTGGCCAAATTATAAAAGCGATCGCCGTTTAGCCGTTACCACTTTAACCCAAGATTTACAAACGACTTTAGAACAATTAATTATTAAATAATAATCTGCTTTTTCAACTGAACTTGAATTTAATATCACTTTTTGGTAAGATAACCAGAGTAAATTATTTTATCCTTGAATATTCAATGAGTACAATCGAATCTTTGCAACAAACCATTGAAGAATTAGAAAGTGATAAAGCGGACTTAGAAATTCTGTTAGAAACGATCACAGAACATTCAACCGATTTAGAAAACGAGATTTACGAGAAAAATCAGGTTTTAGAACAATATGTGCAGCAAGTTGAATTAATTACCAATGCAGCCGCAGCCGTAGAAGCAGGAACATTTAAGATTAAAACCTTAGATGGAGTAGCAGCCAGAAGCGACGAATTAGGTCAATTAGCGCGGGTTTTTCAAAAAATGACTGAACAGGTAAAACTGAGAGAAACTCAATTAAAACAACAAGTACACGACCTAAAAATTGAAATTGATAAAAATAAAAAAGAACAGCAAGTAGCAGAAATTGTAGAAACAGACAATTTCCAAAACTTAAAGCAAAAATTAAAACGCATAAAAGCCAAACACAACAATCATCAGCCATAACTAGGTTAATAAATAATCAGGAATAGTAACACTTTTGATTTTTGACTTGTGAACTGTTCCCTCATACTTAGATGTTTTTCTTACAACTCACAACTTATTGCTATATAGTAATAGTTGACCGTTAAAACCTTATTCCTGATGACTCCTAACTTTAACTATCTTTCTTCACTCAATGCTTCTCAACGCCTTGCTGTTGAGCATTTTTGTGGTCCATTATTAGTAGTAGCTGGTGCAGGTTCAGGAAAAACCCGTGCCTTAACCTATCGTATCGCTCATTTGATTCAATGTCACAAAGTTAACCCCGAAAATATCCTCGCTGTCACCTTTACCAACAAAGCAGCAAGGGAAATGAAGGAAAGAATTGAGAAAATTTTTGCTGATAATATGGCAGAAAGTCAGTATGGACAAAAGTTTGAATTATTATCTGAATTAGAACAAAAACAATTACGTTCTAAAGTTTATCGTAAAATTACTAAAAAGCTATGGATTGGTACATTTCATAGTTTATTTGCTCGTATTTTAAGATATGATATTGGCAAATATCAAGATGAAAGAGGTTACCAATGGACAAGTACCTTTTCCATTTTTGATGAAAGTGATGCCCAAAGTTTGGTAAAAAATATTGTTACCAAGCAGATGAATTTAGATAAGAAAAAGTTCGATCCTCGTTCGGTTCGCTATAAAATTAGTAATGCTAAAAACTTAGGCTTAAATCCCCAAGACTACCTTAGAGAAAATGGCAATTATCGAGGTCGAGTCATCGCAGAAGTTTATCAAGAATACCAAGCAAAATTAGCCCAAAATAACGCCCTAGATTTCGATGATTTAATTCTGATTCCTGTCAAACTCTTTCAACAAAATGAAGCAATCTTAGCTTATTGGTATAATCAATTTAATCATATTTTAGTAGATGAATATCAAGATACAAACCGCATTCAATATGATCTGATTCGCTTATTATCGACCAATGGAGAACCCAATAAAGATAACTGGAATTGGCAAGGTCGATCTATTTTTGTCGTAGGAGATGCTGATCAATCTATTTATAGTTTCCGTATGGCAGATTTTACTATCTTATTGAACTTTCAATCAGATTTTGGGGATGGCCTTCCCGATGAGACAACCCAAACAATGGTTAAATTAGAAGAGAATTATCGTTCCAGAGAAAATATTTTGCAAGCTGCAAACCATCTCATTGAACTCAATTCTCAACGCATTGATAAGGTGTTAAAACCAACCAGAGGATGGGGAGAATCCATTTATTGTTTTAAAGCAGATGATGAAGAAATAGAAGCCACCTTTATAATTAACAAAATGAAGGAACTTATTCGACAAAATCCTGAATTAAACTGGGGGCATTTTTCTGTATTATATCGCACCAATGCTCAATCTCGTTCTATTGAAGAAGCCTTAATCCAAGGTAATATTCCCTACACCATTGTCGGTGGGTTTAAGTTTTATGATCGCCAAGAAATTAAAGATTCTTTAGCCTATCTCAGAGTTATTGCGAACCCTGCTGATACCGTTAGTTTATTACGCATTATTAATACTCCCCGTCGAGGAATTGGTAAAACCAGTATTGCTAATTTAACCCAAGCAGCCAGTGAGTTAGAAGTTCCCCTTTGGGAAATTATTAGTGATCAAACCTCTGTTAATACTTTAGCAGGACGAGCAGCTAAATCGGTCAATCAATTTGCTGGAATAATTATGGAGTTGCAAGCACAAATTACTACCCTATCAGGTGCAGAAATTCTAAGTTTAGTGATGGAAAAATCAGAGTATATAAAAGCCTTACAGAAAGAAGGAACAGAACAAGCAGATAACCGTATTGAAAATGTTTCAGAGTTATACAATGCAATTATGCGCTTTCAAGAAGATACAGAAGACACCACTTTACAAGGATTTTTATCTAATGCTTCCCTTGCTTCTGATTTAGATGATCTTCAAGAAGGACAAGAAAAGGTGTCTTTAATGACGCTTCATTCTGCTAAAGGATTAGAATTTCCTGTGGTCTTTTTGGTAGGACTAGAACAAGGATTATTCCCCCATACTCGTAGCTTAAATGATCCCTTATCTTTAGAAGAAGAACGTCGTTTATGTTATGTGGGAGTCACCCGCACTCAAGAACAGTTATTCTTAACCTATGCTAAAGAACGATTTGTTTGGGGATCACGAGAAACCAAAGCACCTTCTCAATTTTTGAGCGAACTTCCTGATGATTTAATGGTTAGTAATGTTAAGACAGTCAAACGGCAAAAAAGAACCAAACAAAAGTTAGCCATTGCTAATACTAAAGCACAAAACTGGTCAGTGGGCGATCGCTTAATTCATCATGTGTTTGGGGAAGGAGAAGTTACCCATATTTTTGGTTCAGGAAATAAAACCAATTTAGCGGTACAATTTGAAGGGTTAGGCAAAAAAATTATCGACCCAAGAGTTGCACCATTAGATAAATTATGAGTTATAAATTATAAATTATAAATTTCCAGTTATTGATTACTGTTCACTCTATTAACTGCTAACTGTTCACTGAAATTATGACTCCATTTAGCGACTATAAAAACCAACTAACCGATTTAATACAGCAATATGGCCACCATGCTGATTTTTTATCCATTCGTCTTGAACAATCAAACGGGACAAGTATTCTATTGCGAGGCGACCAAATTGAAACCTTAAGCGATGGAATGGCATTAGGCGGGCAAATAAGAGCCTGTTACAAAGGAGGATGGGGATTTGCCAGCTTTAATCAACTTTCTACCCTCAAAGAACGTATCGAAGAAGCCATAAACGCAGCCAAACTCATTGGTGAAGATGAAACCCTCCTTGCACCCATTGAACCCGTTGAAATAACCTGCCAATTGCCCTTAACTGGCACAAATCCCCGCCAAATTCCTTTAAAAGACAAAAAAACTCTCTGTGATCGCTACAACGACCTTTTGCGTACCTATAACGATAAAATTACTACCACGACCATTCGTTATGGTGACAGCACCCAACAGATGTTATTAGTCACCTCTGAAGGCACAATTTTAGAGCAAAGTTGGTCAGATATAGAAATGCGCTTTTCTGCAACAGCGAGAGAAGGCGATATTGTACAAACAGGAAGAGAAACCACAGGATCTCGTCAAGGATACGAAGATTTACTTAATTTAGACCATCAAGTAATCAGTGCAGCACAACGAGCGACAGATGGGTTAACCTTACCTTCGGTGAAAGGAGATAGTTACACCGTAGTCATTGATCCCATCTTAACGGGTTTATTTGTACACGAAGCCTTTGGTCATCTCTCAGAAGCAGATACTTTGTATGAAAATCCCGATTTATTAGAAGTAATGACCCTTGGTCGTCAATTTGGCAAGGCAGACTTACAGATATACGATGGTGCTGCACCAGAAGGTCATAGAGGGAGTTATTTGTACGATGACGAAGGAATACCTGCAACCACAACCCAGTTGATCAAAGATGGAAAATTAGTAGGACGGCTGCATTCTCGTGAAACAGCAGGAAAATTAGGGGAAAAAGCCACAGGAAATGCTCGATGCTTAAATTATCACTATCCTCCTATCGTGAGAATGACCAATACATGGATTGAAAGAGGTAACACACCTGTTCAAGACCTATTCAATGGCATTAAAGAAGGCGTTTATGCTAAAAATTGGCTAGGAGGAATGACAAACGGGGAAATGTTCACCTTTAGTGCAGGGGAAGCGTGGATGATTCGCAATGGTCAAATTTCTGAACCCGTTAAGGATGTCACCTTATCAGGGAATGTCTTTAAAACATTAGCTAATATTGAAGGAATTGGGGATGATTTTTATTGGGATGAGTCAGGAGGATGCGGAAAAGGTGGCCAAAGCGGTTTACCCGTCGGGTGTGGTGGCCCCAGTTTACGCATTCAGGATGTGGTTGTTGGGGGATAATTGATCACTTATCACTACAATAACCAAAGCCACCACCACCGGGAGTTTCAATGATAAAGGTATCTCCTAGATTCATTTCTACGGTTGCTGTCCCTTCTAATATTTCGACCGTTTGATCAACTCGTTTTACCCAATTTTTACCTACTTTTCCTGCGTCACCTCCTGCTAACCCAAACGGTGCAATTTGACGATGATTAGATAAAATATTAGCGGTCATTGGTTCTAAAAATTGAATCTGGCGAATAATTCCATTTCCTCCTTTAAATTTACCTTTTCCACCGCTATTTTCTCGAATACAAAATTCTTCAACTAGGACAGGATAACGAAATTCTAATACTTCAGGATCAGTTAATCGAGAATTGGTCATATGGGTATGAATAGCATCAGTTCCATGATAGTTAATTCCTGCACCACTTCCCCCACAAATTGTTTCATAATACTGATATTTCTCGTTACCAAAAGTAAAATTATTCATCGTTCCTTGGGAGGCTGCTAAGATGCCTAAACATCCATATAAAGCATCTACAATGGTTTGAGAAGTTTCCACATTTCCTGCAACCACAGCAGCAGGATATTGAGGGTTTAAAAGACAACCTTCAGGAATAATAATATCGAGTGGTTTAAGACATCCTGCATTTAAAGGAATATTATCACCAACAAGGGTACGAAAGACATAAAGAACGGCTGCTTGAGTAATGGCTTTAGGAGCATTAAAATTGTTCTTAAGTTGAGGAGATGTTCCTGTAAAGTCAATCGTTGCGCTACGAGTTTCGGGATAGATAATAACCTTAACTTTAATCTGTGCGCCATTATCCATCGGATAAGTAAATTCCCCATTTTTTAAAACTTCAATCGCTTTTCTGACGGATTCTTCAGCATTATCTTGAACAAATTTCATATAAGCTTGTACCATCTCTAGGCCATATTGATTAACCATTTTATGCAGTTCTTGAACCCCTTTTTCATTGGCAGCAATTTGTGCCTGAAAATCAGCTATATTTTGCTCAGGGTTGCGAGCAGGATAGGAATTACTGGCTAAAAGCTGTCTTAATTGTTCTTCTTGAAATTGTCCATTTTCAACTAATAAAAAACTATCAAATAAAATACCTTCTTCTGTTATACTACGGGAATGCGGTGGCATTGATCCGGCTGTGATTCCCCCAATATCAGCTTGATGTCCTCTAGAAGCAACATAAAATAAAATCTCTTGTCCTTCTGTATTAAAAACAGGGGTGATAATGGTTACATCAGGTAAATGAGTTCCCCCATTATAAGGATTATTAGATAAATAAACATTACCCGATTTGATCTCATCTTTTTTATCTTCAATTAAGCTTTTAATACTCTCACTCATTGAGCCTAAATGGACAGGAATATGGGGAGCATTAGCAACCAACAAGCCATGTTGATCGAAAACTGCACAAGAAAAATCTAAGCGTTCTTTAATATTAACAGAAGATGCCGTATTTTGTAAGGTAATTCCCATTTGTTCGGCGATAAACTGATAAAGATTTTTGAATATTTCTAGATAGATGGGGTTAGGTTGAGAAAAGTTAGTCATGATGGTGTTAGGGGAATTGAATGACAGATGAATTACTAAAATATTTTTTTGAGGTCTATTTTTGATAGGATAAAATCAAATGATTATCCTCCGTTAAGTTTGCTTCCCAATTGGGTTCAACAACAATAGTACTAATTTTTTCAATAATAATCGCTGTCCCTTTAACTCTATCCCCCACTTCTAAATCTTCTCGACGATAAATAGGGGTATCGTACCAGCAATTATGCGTAAAAGTAGAAACAGTTTCAATCGATTGAGGGAGTTTGTTAAAAGCACGAGTATGAGTTAATTTTGCTTCCTCTGGAGTCTCCATTTTTTGGATTATTTCTAGAGAAATTGAGTCAACAATTAAAGACTTTTGGGGTTGAATAAAGCCATAGCGCATTTGATGCTCTTGTTCAAAATCAAGCTTCATTTTATCTATACTGATATCAAAATCAATTAACAAAATAGAATCAGTTCCTTGATATTTTAAGTTAACTTTTTTGCTGATTTCCCCTCGTTTCGTTTTATCACAAACACTCATCTCTTTTTTGGCTTCTTCTTCTAAACTTTGAAAAGTGGAAATTAAACGAGGAATTAAATTTTTCTCTAATCTTTGTTCAACTGTATTCTCTTTGATAACTCGAATATCTGCTAACCCCATTCCATAAGCACTTAAAACCCCAGAGTAAGGATGAATAAAAATGGTTTTAATCCCTAAATTTTCAGCAATTAAACAACAAACTTGACCCCCTGCACCGCCAAAGCTAGTTAAGGTATAATGAGTCACATCATAGCCTCTTTGTAAAGACACTTTTTTAATCGCATTGGCCATATTTTCTACCGCAATTTTCATAAATCCTGCTGCGACTTCTTCAGGAGAAGTTGGATAATGAGTTGTTTGTTCAATTACTTGAGAAAGTTCACTAAACTTTTGAAAAACTATCTCTTTATCTAAAGGTAAATTTCCTTCTTTCCCAAAAATATGAGGGAAATAGTTTGGCTGAATTTTCCCTAACATAACATTAGCATCTGTCACCGTTAAAGGACCTTCTCTACGGTAACAAGCTGGTCCCGGATTAGCCCCTGCTGATTGAGGCCCTACTCGAAAAGTTGCTCCATCATAGAATAAAATAGATCCGCCACCGGCTGCAACCGTATGAATAGATAACATGGGAATGCGAATTCTTACCCCTGCAATTTCATTATCAATTTGACGTTCATACTCTCCGTTATAATGAGAAACGTCGGTACTTGTTCCCCCCATATCAAACCCAATTATCTTATCAAACCCTCCTCGTAAACTGGTTTGTACTGCACCAACAATTCCCCCTGCTGGTCCCGATAAAATACTATCTTTTCCCTCAAAATTTTCTGCATCAATTAACCCTCCATCTGATTTCATAAACATTAAACGAGTCTGGGGTAATTGGGATGCAACCTGATTAACGTAACGCTTTAAAATCGGAGATAAATAAGCATCAACAACCGTGGTATCTCCTCTGGCGACTAATTTCATTAATGAGGTAACTTGATGAGAAATAGAAATTTGAGTAAAGCCAATTTCTTGAGCAATTTGTGCAACTTGATTTTCATGTTCAGGATAACGATAACTGTGCATCAAAACAATGGCACAACTTCTAATTCCCATCTCATAAATTTGTTGTAAATCTTGTTTAACTTTTGTTATATTTACAGGAATTAATTCATTTCCGTTGACATCATATCTTTCTTCCACCTCCATCACCTTTTCGTATAACATAGAAGGAAGCATAATTTGACGTGCGAAAATATCAGGGCGATTTTGATAACCAATTCTTAGGGCATCTTTAAAGCCTTTTGTCGTTAATAACACCATGCGATCGCCCTTTCTTTCTAACAGTGCATTGGTTGCAACAGTTGTCCCCATTTTAATGACTTCTATGGGTTCACGGCTGAGGGTTTCAGTCGATTTTAATGATAAAATATCTCGTATTCCTTGAATCACTGCATCTTGATAAACTTCAGGATTTTCTGAGAGTAACTTATAAAGAATCACCCATTTTTTATCTGTTAAAGGAACAATTAAAAACCGCTCAGGATGATGGGATAATTGATTAATCACCTGTTCTTGATCCGTAACAGCGACTATATCGGTAAATGTTCCACCGCGATCTACAAAAAATTTGAGCATGATTTTGAGAAAAGAAAAACTAAAAGTATAGCAATAGTGTATATAAGTATTTTATGTATTCTCTTCTAATTTTTTGAATATAATAATCCACGTCTGTGTTAAGTTTTTTTCAAAAACGTGTCATAAGAATTTAGAATAAAACACAAATCTATCTCTTCTAAATGTTTTTTGATAAGCTAATAGGGGCAATTTATCAACTACCCCTACATTGTCATATTTTATAGATGTACGCTTCGTGAACAGACAAATCAATGGGTTACAAAACAGTTAAAGAATTAGCATCCGTTTCAATTAATTTAGCTAAGTCTTGTAAAAAGGCAGCAGCATCTGCGCCATAAATCACCCGATGATCACAGGTAATATTAACCGCCATTTGCCGTTTAACACCAAATAATCCATCTTTGTTTGCTACCATTTGAGGGCGAGATGCACCGATCGCTAAAATTGATCCTTGATTGGGAGGTAAAATGGCATCAAAGCGATCAACCCCAAACATTCCCAAATTAGAAACCGTAAACGTTCCGCTACTATACTCTTCTGGTTGTAGCTGCTTGGCTCTCGCTCGTTCCACTAAACCCTTCCAATTACGAGATAAGGTATAAAGATCCACTTGATCCGCATTTTGCAAGACAGGTGTAATCAGCCCTCCATCTGGCATTGCCACCGCCACAGCAACATTAATCGCTCCGTTGTAACGAATTCCCTGCTCAGTGTAGCAAGCATTAACAACAGGGTGTTTTTTCAGGGTAACCGCCACCGCTTTCGCCAATAACGCCGTCATTGTGACCCCTTTAGGTTTCACCTGTCCATAGAGTTTATCTAACTGCTCTGTTGTAATCGTGTAGCCCACATGGAAAGTAGGAACTTGCAGACTCACCATCATATTTTGGGCGACTGCTTTCTGGAAGGTAGAGAGGGGAACAGTTTCACCCACGGGAATCGGCGCAGCAGTAGGGGTAGGAGTAGGCGCAGCAGCAGGTATGGGTGTTGGTGCAGGTGCTGTGACGACTGGGGTGGTTTGAGGGACTTTCCCCGATGCTTTTTCCACATCCTCAGCGACGATGCGGCCGTGGGGACCACTTCCTTGTAGGGTTTGTAACGCTACCCCTAATTCCTTCGCTAATTTTTTGGCACGAGGTGAAGCGACAGTGCGTCCATTACGACCATTAGAAGGGGCAGAAGCAGTTACAGGGACGGGGGCAGGAGAGGGGGCTGACGGGGCAGAAAAGGGGGCTGAAGGGGCAGGTGAAGGGGCTGAAGGGGCAGGAGAGGGGGCGGATTCCCCACCCTTAGCTTTTTGTTTTGCTTCTGTAATTTCTGCTTCGGTTTCAGCAACTAAAGCGATCGCATTACCCACGGGGGCTTCTTCCCCTGCATCGACTAGAATAACCGCTAAATAACCATCATAAAAGGATTCGACATCCATATCTGCCTTATCTGACTCTACCACCACAACTGTTTCCCCTTTTGCGATTTTTTCGCCGGGCGACTTCACCCAAGAAACAATTTTTCCTTCGGTCATGGTGGAACTGAGGGCGGGCATAAATATATCGTGAATCATAGCGTTGCTTTCCCTAGACAGATAATGAATTAAGGCCATCGCCTATTGTATCAAAGTTCTCGGTTCTAAGTTCTATGTTTAATAATCACCCTGAAGATGAGATGGATATCACTGCTAGGATTCAGAAGCTCTTCTACACTAAGAGGTGTAAAGGATAGAAATCAGTGGTGACTCCCAATGTTGACTCTCAAAACAAACTCAGTGGTAATGACAATTTTAATGACCCTTTCGGTCATGGCCTATTCCGATTATTCTGTCGATCCGTCTTGTACTGAATCTTCACCTTCCTACTTGACAACTGCACAAGAATGTCATTCTAATAACTCAATTGTTCTTGAACAGTTTAAACCCAGCTTTCCTCACTAATTAAGCCACTTTAACCATTCTCTCGTGCCAAAAAACTGACAAGATAAACTCGCAACTTCAGATGCTTTTTTTAAAGAAAAAACAACATCATTCTCTAAAATATAATGACAAAATGCGCCATGGAAAATATCTCCTGCTCCCAAGGTGTCAATCACTTTACGACTATTGATATCTAAATATTTTTTTCTATCTTTTTCTTCAAAAACGATTGCGTTTCCTCCGTTAGTAATAGCAGCAGCTTTTAAGTCAAACTGTTTCAGGTAAATTAAAACATCCTCTTGACTATGACAGTCAGGAGGATAAAAATTGCTAGAAGCAATGACATAATCAGCATAGGGCAAAACCGTATCAAATCCCCTTTTCCAACTTCCCCCATCAATAATAACAGGAATATCCTGTTGTTGTGCTTCCTGTGCAATAACGGCACTAATAGCCATTTGATGACCATCGATTAAAATAATATCAATATCCGATAATAAATGAGTGGGAAGTTGTTCTGGACTAGCTTGAATTTTAGTCGCATTCAAAGAAATAACACTGCGATCGCCACTACCTTTGGTTACGGTAATGGAAGAAACAGGAGGAGAAAACAAAGAATCAGGACTCAAATCTTGAATTCTTAAGTTATATTTTTGTAAATCTGCCTTAATTAATTGACTAATAGGGTGATTCCCTAAATTTCCTAACCATTGTCCTTGATTTCCCCATGCTTGGAAAGTGATCGCTGCATTGGCGGCTGGCCCACCTGCGGAAATACAATGATCCAAAGCAACTATTTTCTGATTTTGACTCGGAAACTGCTCAACTAAATAGATACAATCGAGGGTGGCTAACCCAACAAATAACCCCTTCATTACGGCTAATTCAAATGGAAACAGGCACATTGTACCTTGTGGGGACTCCCATTGGAAATCTTGAGGATATCACGTTTCGTGCAGTGCGTATTTTGCAAACAGTTGATGCGATCGCCGCAGAAGATACTCGCCACACAGGTAAATTATTACAACATTTCCAAATTAATAAGCCTCAAATTAGTTACCATCATCATAATCGTCTCTCACGTCAAGAAACCTTAATTAATGAGCTTAAACAAGGGAAAAACATTGCTTTAGTCTCTGATGCAGGAATGCCTACCCTTTCTGATCCGGGGTATGATTTGGTTAACGCTTGTGTGGCCCAGAACATCCCTGTCATTCCTATTCCGGGGGTAACTGCGGTGACAACAGCCATTGCTGTATCAGGGTTAAATTGCGATCGCTTTGTCTTTGAAGGGTTTTTACCCCCGAAAGGAAAAAAAAGAAGAGAAAGACTGACTTTATTGGGACAGGAAGGGCGTACAATGGTCTTTTATGAAGCTCCCCATAGGGTTGTCAGCACTTTACAGGATTTTTGTCAAGTATTTGGCGAAAATCGTCAAATTAGTATCGCACGAGAGTTAACCAAGGTATATGAAAGTATCTGGTGTGGGGAATTAAAAGAAGCAATGACGTTTTACGAAAATAATTCTCCCAAGGGAGAGTTTACCCTAGTGGTTGCGGGAAAAGAGGTGACTTCTTTCTTATTATCGGAAGAAGAGGTCAAAAAAGAATTAAAGCAACTGTTAGACCAAGGATTCAGTCGTTCTCAAGCGAGTCGTCAATTAGCTGAGTTGACATCCTTATCCCGTCGCCAAGTTTATGAGTTAAGTTTAGATCTTTGAGAGAGCTTTTTGTATAGATAAAAATTATCTAGAAGCTTTTTATCTATTTAACCTAAAAAATCATTTTATTTACCTATATTTACTGCAATTATCACCAAAAAATAAAATTGGTCAATTATGGTAGGCTATGTTATGATTGATAATTGTGGAATAAAGGGTCGATGCCCGAGTGGTTAATGGGGGCGGACTGTAAATCCGCTGGCTATGCCTACGCTGGTTCAAATCCAGCTCGGCCCACCACCTT
>JBFRWB010000125.1:0-36829 GCA_051439375.1 Microcystaceae cyanobacterium | reverse complement strand
AGCAGACAGTTTAGACTTTTTATCCTCTTTAGATACATTTAATTTAGAAGAAGAAGAGTTAAAAATCGATTTAAACGAGATCGAAATAGAAGAAACAGAAGAAATAACCTTAGAAGAACCATTAATTGAGCAACCTCAACCTGTTTTAGCAACGGTTGGCGATAATTCATCATCCCTTCTAGATATTCCCCCACCCATTGACACTCCTGCGGAGTATAATGTTCGGGTATCTGTGGATAAGTTAGAGCAATTAAGAGAATTATTTGAAGAGTTAACCATTGAAAAAAATGGCTTAAACTTACAATTAAAACAATTACAAGGATTAATCCAATTATTACGCAAAAGAGTTAACTATTTAGACGGTTCAAATCGTTCTTTACGCACTCTCTATGATCAATCTAATTTTACTGCACCTTCATTACAAACAAACGGTGATTGGGATGCGATTGAAATGGATAGTTATAGCGAAATACATCCTGTTTTTCAGGATTTAATGGAAACCATTGTCCAAATTCAAGAAGTAACAGGAGATATCGAATTTAATCTAGACCACACTCAACGATCTGCTAAAGATATTTCCCGAACCTCTAGGTTACTACAAAATAACTTAACTCAGGTGAGAATGCGTCCCTTTAGGGATTTAGTGGGACGATTCCCAAGATCGGTTAGAGAAATGAGCCTTAAATATGGCAAAAACGTTAATTTACACATTAAAGGTGAGTCTATCCCCATTGATCGCATGATTATAGAAGCACTCAATGAACCACTGATTCACTTATTACGCAATGCCTTCGATCATGGTATTGAAAATCCTGAGACTCGTATCGCTAACGGAAAACCCCCCGAAGGGAATATTACCCTTGAAGCGACACAACGGGGAAACCGTATTATTATTACGGTGACAGACGATGGACAGGGAATTGATTTAGAGAAAGTTGCCCAAAAAGCAAAAAATCAAGGTAAACCTAACTTAAATAAAGCACAACTCCTCGATTTAATCTTTGAACCCGGTTTTAGTACCTCCTCACAAGTGACTGACTTATCTGGCCGTGGGGTAGGAATGGATATTGTGCGGAGTCAATTACAGAATATTCGAGGACAAATCCAAGTTTCAACGGAAAAAGATAAGGGAACAACCTTCACGATTGCTGTTCCTTTCACTTTATCTCTCATCCGAGTCTTATTAGTAGAAAGCGGCGGAATGTTAATGGCGATTCCCAGTAATACCGTTGAAGAAATGCTAGTGGTCTCACCAGAGATGAAAATTGAAAAATTAGGGCAAAGTTGGCTAAAATGGGACGAAGAAATGATTCCTTTATTGAATCTCTCCTCATGGCTCAACTTTAACCGCCTTTTTCCCCAATCTAATACCAGTGAGCAACCCATTATTAATCAACCTATTGTCCTGATGATTTCCCAAGGATCTCGTCTCTTTGGGCTAGAAATGGATAAATATTGGGGAGAACAAGAAGTAACGATGCGTACCTTAGAAAGTGTCTTTTCTTTACCCACGGGCTTAACTGGATGTACCATTCTAGGAGATGGAAGCGTTGTTCCCCTAGCCGATGGGTTAACCTTAATTAATTGGATAGAACAAAATCGTCATGGTAGCGTTATGACGAATCTTAGTCCATCTTCTGATATTAACCCCCCCATTACTCCGAACCCTATTACTCAGAAACCTACTATTTTAGTCGTCGATGATTCGATTAATGTGCGTCGTTTTATTGCCTTAACCCTAGAAAAAGCAGGATATCGGGTACAGCAAGCAAAAGACGGTCAAGAAGCCTTAGAAAAACTAGAAACTTGCCCCGTTAAATTAGTTATTTGTGATATTGAAATGCCTCGTTTAGACGGTTTTGGCTTTTTAGCCCATGTTCGTGCTAATACTCAACATACAGCTTTACCTGTAATTATGTTAACCTCTCGTAGTGGTGAAAAACATCGCAAAATTGCTAAGAATTTAGGCGCAACTGATTACTTTGCAAAACCTTTCCAAGAACAAACACTTTTGTTAGTTATTAGTGAACAGTTAGCAGTTAGCAGTTGTGTTTAAAACTTTATAATTCATAATTTATAATTTCTTCCCTCACACCTAACACCATGCAAACTAAACTATCTCTCCGTTCTCGTCGTGTTTCTACCACAAGTAATGAAACATTCCATCATTTTATTGCCTTTCTAATAGGGGAAGATTTTTTTGCTTTTCCCATTGATAAAGTAGTTAAAATTGTTCCTTTAGGCCAAGTATATGGAGAAAATAAAGGAACAGAAATTGGACTAACCACCTATCAAGATCAAGAAATTCCTGTGATAAATCTAGCTCAGATATTAGGAAAAAAACAGATTAATGCAACCCCTTCACAGTTTGCTTATTTAATGATTTTGCAACTCGATAACAGAATGGTTGGATTGTCTCTCACCTCATCCCCCAAAGTACATCGAGTCCCAGACTCTAATTTAGTTCCCTTACCTGAGATGTATCTATCACAGCAAAATTTTCCCCTTTTCACTGGAAAAATGGCTAAACTAGATGAGCATTCTCCCATCTTAATACTAGATGCACAAAAACTTAGTTTTCTCTTATCCTAAAAAAGACGACACTTTTCTGCAATGTATTAATTAGTAACCTAAAGCAACTTGCTTGTTAAAACCTGCGTCATGTTATACGATCAAAAAGTTTTCAGCATGAAACACAGTTGATACCGTAAAAGCTCTGTTAAATTAGTCATTTTATAGTACTTTGGTATCTTAAAAATAGGTAGTTGTGCGTGTCAAAATAGCAACAGTCCTTAACTTCTTAATTGTGGTGTGTGGTAATGAATCCCCTTATTGTGTCTTCCCTTTTCTCTTCTACCTTACTGCTGGGGATAGCACCAGAGATCAATGAGGAGATAAATCAGCCAAATCCTTCAGAAATTAGCCAAATTGACGAAACACAAGCCCCATCCCCTCCTCCTGATGTCATTGAGGTCTATTACACCGATCCCCAAACCGTTCCTGATGATGCAGCCGTTCCCACCTTCACCCCTTCTGAGCAAACGGCCGCGGATCTAGGAATTCCCATTTCTGTTGGTACATCTAACTCACCCAAGCAAGAAATCTATGGCCTTGATAGCCTTGAAAATTTGCCCCTTTCATCAGCTAAACGGTTAATTACTCGCCAAAGAGACGGAGAAACCCAAGAATATGTGTTGTCGATTGATCCCAATGCGATCGCACAAAATCCCCCAGCTACCGTAGAAAATCTAGACGAAACCTTAACAGGAGTCATTGAATTAATTTCTGATCAACAAGAATACGACGCAAATCAGCAAGTCATTATCGCCACAGGTAACGTAGTTATGCGCTTTGCTAATGCTACCTTACTAGCTGATCGCTTACGCATTAACGTTCCCGATCGCCTTGCCGTCGCAGAAGGGAATGTCATCCTTAACCGAGGTGAGCAAACCCTAAGAGGGGAAAAATTTGAATATTATTTTGTGCAGGATCGGGGGATAGTCTTTAATGCCTATGGCGAAATTTATCAAAAAAGTACCGCTAGAGACTTATCTCCTGCCCTTCCCACCGATGTTGCTGGATTTTCTGGACTAAACCTCAGTGAGCGTCTTTCCTTTAACCAACCCGTCCAAGAAGTTACTGCCGGCTCTGGACTACAAATTGGTGTCGGAACCAGTCTTGATCCAAGTAGCGCACAACCCACCACTGGCTTTGCTTCTCCCCTGTCACCCACACAACAGGGAGGACAAGTTAATCGGGTACGGTTTCAAGCAGAAGAAATGACCTTTAATAGCCAAGGTTGGGATGCAACCAATGTACGGCTAACAAATGACCCGTTTTCCCCCCCAGAATTGGAAGTTAGGGCAGAAACAGCGACTTATAGACCCATTGCTCCCCTCGTAGATGAGTTACGTCTCAGTAACTCTAGAGTCGTCTTAGATCAAAAAAATACCTTTCCCACCCAAGACCGTCTAGTGTTTGATCGCCGCGATCGCCAACCGGGGGCGTTTGCCTTGGGATTTGATGGAGAAGAACGGGGAGGATTATATGTAGAACGGGGATTTAACGTAATTGATAATGAATATGTTCGTTTTGAAGTTAAACCCCAATATTTAATCCAAAAAGCCTTTTTTCCCGACTCCTTTCCCGAAGCAAACCCCAGCAATGATGATGTTGGCCCCTTTACTCCTTCAGTATTTGGGGTGACATGGGATTTAGAAGCCGATTTTGACCAACGCACTCGCCTATTTAACCGCTTTTCCCTAGCGAGTCTGAATGTAACCGATGCCGAAGAACAGTTACGCACCAAGGTTGGCCTGCAACGGTTTGTGGGGGATCTCAGCCGTCCCCATGATTTACGTTTGGAATATAACTACAGGGAACGATTATTTAACGGTTCATTAGGATTTCAGACCGTTCAAAGTAGCGTTGGCACAGTTTTAGTCTCTCCTGTTGTTCCTATAGGAAACAGTGGGTTCAATCTCAGCTATCAAGGCTCAGTTCAATATGTCAATGCTGCCACGGATCGTCTCGATTTGCTCATTGAACAAGATAAAATTCAAAATGGCCTTTTAGTGAATAATCGAGTCAATTTAATGCGTTATCAAGGGGCAGCATCCATTAATCGGGGATTTGTGTTGTGGAGTGGCACTGCGCTCCCTGCAACGGCAGAAGAAGGATTAAAATATACCCCTCGCCCCGTTGTTCCCTACCTTCAACTCGCTACCAGTGTAACAGGGGTAACCAGTTATTACGACAGCGGCGATACCCAACCTTCACTTTCAGGTAGTGTCTCTTTATTGGGGCAATTGGGGCATTTTTCTCAACCATACCTAGATTACACTGGATTTGTTCTCACTTTTAGCCAAGCAGTCATTGGTGATACTTCTCCTTTCTTGTTTGATCGGTTTGTCGATACTCAAACCCTTACCTTTGGCATTACTCAACAGATTTATGGCCCGTTTCGGTTAGGAATTCAAAGTGTTCGCAATTTAGAACTAAATACCGAAATCAGTACTGACTATTTTGTAGAATATAGTCGCCGTACCTATAATGTATTAGTTCGTTATAATCCTGCTTTAGAAATTGGCTCAATCAATTTGCGCATTAGTGACTTTAACTGGCGCGGAAATCCGGGACCATTTGAAGGAACGGGGGTTAATCCCGTAATTCAAGGTGTTCCAAGATAATAGAGAAGTCTAGGCGGCCAGAATTTGAAAGGGCAGGTTTATCGCGTTAATTAGGGAAAAAGCCCAGAATCAAGTTAAAAACCCGCCCTTAGAAAAGGAAGAAAAAAGTAATTAAGTAAAAAAAACTGTTTATCAAGAAAAATGTGATAGGTAATAGCTGAAAAAAGCCGAAATTTTTTAAAAATGAAGGATAGAAATTTAAAAGTGATTTTTTTAAGCAAAATAACGCTCACGGCCTTTCCTAATCAGTCACTATGCACTAATAGGTTCTTCAATAGAATCTTCTTTGGTAGATTTAGGAGTCGTTAAACTAAAAGATTTTTCTAATTGAGCAACGGTTTCGCAGTGTTCCCAAGGTGTTTTAAAAGCATGATTCGCTAAAACACAGGCTTTCCAATCAGATTCAACCGATACACCTAGCTGTTGACACGTCCCTCCTCTTCGTCCTTCAGTGTGAAAGTAACGACAGTAGCGGCAAGATGAAGTCAGAAATGTAGCTGTTTTCATAATGGTATCTCACGGATTCTTGTTGAACGCAAAAACATGAAATGTCAAGCACTCCTAATATTCTCCTATACAGGTATGACCCCCAAAGTAGGCTCTCCTCACTGTGATGTCTGCCTTTCAGTGATTCCTCTGGCTTTTGAATGTTTATATTCTTTTAAGATTCTAGTTACATAGCGCAATAAACCCCAAAGATCGTTCTGTGAACTTTATTTAAAATTTGTCACAAGTTAAGACATTTACAAGGTTCTAGGTAGGGGATCAAAGGAAAATGAGACTATATCCACTTTATAAATGATCTTAATTCTTTCTTAATATTGCGGAAATGCTCAGCTTGTTGACTTGATTTACCCATGAGCTTGGGTACAATTACCCTTGACAATTTATTTTTTTTAAGTTATGAGTTATCTTCTTCAAAAGCACAATAACCACACATTGACCATCGTTCCAGTTCCCATAACTCTGTTGGAGACTGACAAGTTGGACAAAGGGGTAATTCCTGCGATCGCTGACGCACCACATCCGCCCAATTTTGAAAGGCTTCTGCGGGGGTTTTAGTTATTTTTTCTGGTTTGAGTGGTATTGAGTTGACGATTGGACGATTTTTCCCTGTCTTATCCTCGATTTTTTCAGGGGAAGACGAAGGATTCAACCAAGCAGCAGAAGAAAAACGAATATCCTTGAGAGGGTCAGACAATAAACCATTGAGCCGTTTTAATAGGGTATAACGTTGTAAAGAGAGATGTTGAGCGATCGCAGCACTTTCCGTTGCAACCCACAAAACATTATGGCTAATACCCACAGGACGGGTTTTACTTAGAAATTTAGCAGCAATGACGGATTGCCAATGGGTTTTCACCAGACAATATTGATGATAAGTTTTCCACGCTGGCCGTTGTTGAATAGCTGTTAATAAATTAGATAAGGATTGAAAAGACATAGCAAAATAAGATAAGTACTTTAAATTAAAACCTTTGTTAAAAAAGCCCATTTATCCGTCGCTTCTTCAATAATTTTCGCCGTTGGTTTTCCCGCCCCATGACCTGCTTTTGTTTCAATACGAATTAACACAGGGTTCTCCCCATTATGAGCTAATTGTAAGGCAGCAGCAAACTTAAAACTATGGGCAGGAACAACTCGATCATCGTGATCAGCCGTCGTAATTAAAGTTGCAGGATAAGCAGTATTTTCGGTTAAATTGTGTAAAGGGGAATAAGCGTATAAAGTATGAAAATCGGCTTTATTTTCAGGATTTCCATATTCAGGACACCATGCCCAACCAATGGTAAATTTATGAAAGCGCAACATATCCATTACCCCAACGGCTGGGATAGCAGCCCCAAATAAATCAGGCCGTTGACTTAGACAAGCTCCCACTAATAAGCCGCCATTACTTCCTCCTCCAATGGCTAATTTATCCGAAGAAGTATAGTTATTTTTAATTAACCATTCTGCGGCTGCAATAAAGTCATCAAAGACATTTTGTTTCTTGTCTTTCATTCCTGCTTGATGCCATTTCTCCCCGTATTCTCCCCCACCCCGTAGGTTAGCCACTGCATAAATTCCCCCTCTTTCCATCCACACTAAGTTACTCACAGAAAAAGCAGGCGTTAAGGAAACATTAAAGCCACCATAACCATATAAATAGGTTGGGTTTTTACCATTTGATTGTAAGCCTTTTTTATAGGTGATACACAGAGGAATCATTGTTCCATCTTTACTGGGATAAAAAACTTGTTTCGTTTCATAATCATCGGGATTAAAGTCAACAGTCGGCTGACAAAATAGTGTACTTTTACCCGTTGTAAAATCATATTTATAAATCGTTGTAGGCGTGGTAAAGCTAGTAAAAGAATAAAAGGTCTCCTCATCTTTTTTTTGACCATTAAAACCATAAACTGTGCCAATTTCAGGAAAATTAATTTCTTTAATAAGTTGACCGTTTAAGTCAAATAGTTTAACTACAGAATGAGCATCTTTTAAATAATTAACAACAAATTGGTGATTAACAATACCCACATTTTGTAAAGTCTCTTCAGCTTCTGGGATAACTTCTTGCCAGTTTTCTTGGTTAGGTTGGTTTAGATCAATCGCAATCACACGGCTTTTCGGTGCATCTAAATCGGTTTTAAACCACAAGATTGAGTCTTGGTTATCAATTAACTGATAATTCGCTTCAAATTCTGGAATTAACTCTATGATTGGCCCATTTTCTTGTTGCAAATTCTGATAAAAAATCAAACGCTTGGGATCAGTTCCTTGCCAAACGGAAATCATTAAATACTTGCCATCATCCGTCACAAAACCATTAAATCCCCACTCTTTTTGATCCGTTCGTTGATAAACTAAACGATCTTGCCCTTGAGATGTGCCTAAACGATGGTAGTATAATTTTTGATAGTAGTTGGTTTCTTCTAGCTTTGTATCAGGATTCGGTGCATCATAACGACTATAAAAAAATCCTTGATGATCATGAGTCCAAGAAACACCAGAAAACTTTACCCATTGAATATGATCGGTTAAATCCTCTTTCGTTTCAATGTTTCTTACCCTCCATTCTACCCAGTCTGATCCCGATTGAGCGACACCATAAGCAAGATATTGACCATTTTTACTAATAGATAAACCTGACAGCGCAATTGTCCCATCTTCTGATAAGGTATTAGGATCAAGTAAGACTTGGGGATCATCTTCTAAACTTTCTAAAGTATAAAGAACACTTTGATTTTGTAGTCCATCATTTTTAAAATAGAAATAACGCTCACCTTCTTTAAAAGGAATACCATATTTTTCATAATTCCACAGTTGAGTTAATCGTTGTTTTATTTCTTCTCGTTCTTGAATAGTATCCAAATAATTAAAAGTAATTTCATTTTGCGCCTTGATCCAGTTTTGGGTTTCTTCAGCGTCAGGATTTTCTAACCAACGATAGGGATCTTTAACAACAATTCCATGATAGGTATCAACTTGATTGTCTTGACGGGTGAAAGGATAGGTAACTGACATCATATAGGTATAATTAACGATTATTTACCTAATATTTTACGACAAAACAACGAGAATTCGGTAAAATAGGTAAAATAAAAAATAAAGTTTCCTATGTCTCCAAAGCCTCCTATTCCTGCTTCTGATATTCAAGGTCTGTTTGATCGCATTGCACCCGTTTACGATCAATTTAATGATTGGTTGAGCTTTGGACAACACTATATTTGGAAAAAAATGGCTGTTAAATGGTGTGAACCAAAGCAAGGAGATAAAGGATTAGATATTTGCTGTGGGAGTGGAGATTTAGCCCAATTACTAAGTCGTAACGTTGGCAACAGGGGACAAGTGATTGGCTTGGATTTTTCTCAATCTCAATTAGCGATCGCCCAACAACGCCATCAGCAATTTTACCCCCATCTTCCCATAAAATGGCAAATAGGAGATGCCCTTCAACTACCTTTCCCCAATGAGAGTTTTGATTGTGCTACGATGGGCTACGGATTGCGAAATGTGGTTGATATTCCTCGTTGTTTGCAAGAATTGTATCGGGTATTAAAGTCAGGTGCAAAAGCATCTATCTTGGACTTTCATCGTCCTCAAAACCCTTTAATGTTAGGATTTCAGCAGTGGTATCTTAATACAATTGTTGTGCCAATAGCCAAACAATTTGAACTGACGGATGAATATGCCTATATTAGTCCCAGTTTGGATCGGTTTCCTAATGGTTCGCAACAAGTAAAATTAGCTTTAGCAGCCGGATTTGATCAAGCCATTCATTACCCTATTGTCGGGGGATTAATGGGGGTTTTAGTGCTGAGTAAAGCTTAGTGTTATGTTATGAGTTGAGTTAAACTTATCTTGGATATTGCTAATCTTTGGACAATCTTTTTACCGCCCATAGCCGGATCGATTATTGGTTATTTTACCAATGATATTGCTATTAAAATGCTTTTCCGTCCTTACCAAGCAATTTATCTTGGTAAACGTCGTCTTCCTTTTACTCCGGGGTTAATTCCCCGTAACCAAGAAAGGTTAGCCAAGCGGGTATCAGATACTATTATGGGGTCATTGCTTACCCCCGAAGAATTGCAACGTCTGGCCAAGCGTCTTCTCAAAAGAGAAAGAGTTAAAGGGGCGATTTTATGGTTATTAAACCTGACCTTAAAACAAGTACGAGAAGATAAAGAGCAAAAAACATCCCGTATTTTAGCTGAGATTTTACAAGACTTATTTGGAGAATCCTTACCTCGTTTGTTGAAAGTTTTAGCCCGAAGAGAGGACTTTTTAGAGACCCAAATCAATCAAATTTTTGATCAAATTTTATTAGAATTTAGTCTAACCAATACCCAAGCTAGACAATTATCCGATTGGATTTTAGATAAAGTTGTTCCCGTTGATCTTTTACGACAAATTCTCATTGATTTTCTGACAGAGCGAAATATTCAAGTGATTGATGAAGGATTTCGAGAAAAAACCAGTGGGACTTATTGGGTTGTCGCTAATATCTTTGGAATTCGTAATGCGTTGCTCCGTTTAAAAACCTTTTGTATTGATGAAAAAGAGACAGCTAATACCCGTTTAAAAGAATTAATTTTATCTTTAGAAATAAGAGGTCGTCTCAGAGAATGGCTACAAAGTTTATCCTTACAAAATTTACCCGTCTCTACGGTCAAACAATTGCGAAAAACAACCAGTGATACAGTCAGACAATATTTACAAGAAAGTGGTGGCAAATTTATTCAAGATTTCGGCAAATCCATTGACTGGGACAATTTAGCTATCCTGATCGTCAAACGCTTACAATCTTCTGCTGCGGTGATGACCTCTTTAGAAACAATTAGTGACGAATTAGCTTTAATTTTAGAGCGTTATCTCGAAGAAGACTTAGAAAAAATCATCACCGAAGTAATCCCTATTTTATCGATTGATCAAGTAATTATTGAACGCATTAACACCACTTCCCCTGAACAATTGGAAGTAGCTACCCAAGGAATTGTCAAAAGTGAATTACAAGCGATCGTTAATTTAGGCGGCGTTTTAGGGTTTATTGTTGGGGTTTTACAGACCTTTATCTTATTATTTAGATAACACAGAGCAACGATTCGGTCGATGCAATTTCTTAATGGGGTAAGAGTCAGGTTATGATTAACTATGTTTTCTCTTTGTGATAACTATTCTCCCTCAACCTTACGATGGACACTTTTGACGCAATTCACCAACGCCGTTCGGTCAAGCACTATGACCCTTCTCATCAAATGTCCGATGAGGAAATCAAAACCTTACTCGAAGCCACGATTCTTTCACCGACCTCTTTTAACATTCAAAACTGGCGATTTGTCTTGGTCAAAGATCCAGAACTACGCCAAAAAATACAAGAAGCGTCATGGAATCAAAGCCAAGTCACCGAATCTTCTTTGGTTATCCTTCTCTGCGCTGATTTAAACGCATGGGCAAAAAATCCAGAAAAATATTGGAAAAATGCCCCTAAAGAAATTCAAGAACGCTTAGTTCCCATGATTCCCGGATTTTACAAAGATAACGAACAACTACAACGGGATGAAGCCATGCGATCTTGTGGAATGGCCGGACAAACCATCATGTTAGCGGCTAAAGCTATGGGATATGATACTTGTCCTATGATTGGTTTTGATCCGCAAAAAGTGGCAGAATTAATCAAGTTACCCGATGATCATGTGATTAGTTTTATGATTGTTGTAGGTAAACCTGAAAAACCTGCTCAACCACGGGGCGGTCAATTAGATTTATCAGAAGTGGTTGTCACGGATCATTTCTAAGTAATTCCACAAAATAACGGGCTAACGCCCGTTTATTTAGACGCTTATGACTTTAATTAACTCTGAAGCCTTCCATTTCTTTGCCTTTATCTTGGGAACTTTATTATTTTGCACAATTATTCTTTTAGCTGTTTGGTTTGCCTTTAGAATGGACTAGCTTAGGAAAAAAAGATATGATAGGAATTAGTGTCTATTCTTATATAACGAATGCTCAAAAAACATTCTTTTGATTCTTCCCAGATTACCTATCGAGCCGATGAACTGATGCAAGCGGCCTCGAATCGTTACCGAATTACTGTTCAAGTTGCTAGACGAGCTAAACGTCGGCGTTACGAAGAATATGATAGTGTTGACGATCCAACCATGAAACCAACCATCCGTGCCATCATTGAGATGTCTGATGAAGTGAAAAGCTCAGAGATTATCAGCGATTAACGGATCAATATCGATCATAATGAAATACAGGTCTTTTCTCCACTTTAGAATTAGTAGAGGCGAGGTTACCTCGCCTCTAACACCTCACCTTAACTATAATTCCCTTATCCCGAACTTACACGCTACTGCTATGGGGATAGCGGTCACATTTTATCTAATTAGTAAAAATTAATTAACTTAAACGGGGAAAATATCTACCTAACTTTCTTCTTTCCTTCCCATTCGCTGAATAAGTTTTAATCTTCTGATATCATAAGCTATTCGGGTGGGCTTGGCCCACCTGACTTATGACAACTCACCCCTATCCCTTATCAACCATTCATGGTTGCACTTTCTGAGTCTTGTGTCGGTAAAGTACAACAATTAACGTCATCTAAGCAAACTTTTCCCCAATGTAATGACCATCTCACTAATTCCACCCGATTATCGGTCTTTGTTTTAGTGAGAATGTTGCTGATGTGATTATCTACTGTCCGTTTACTAATTTCGAGTTGTTGCGAGATTTCTTGATTCGTCATTCCACGAGCCACTAATTCAACAATTTGTAACTCCCGTGGCGAGAGCGTCGCTGAATTCTCAAATTTACCCTGAGTCATGAGCATTCTTTCCTTCGTACATTTGCTTAAGCCTGATATTTACATTCTATTGGATCTTTTTAAGATAATCAAGTTAAGGGGTAAGCTGTTAAGGATCGCACATTGACATTGGGTTATGAAGACGAGGGAACAGGGAATGGGAAACGGTATATAGTCGTTTCCCATAAGCTTGAGACAGAGGAGTGTGCTGCGAAGCACAGGCGAAGCCTGACCGTCTTGCTCACCACACTTACAACAAGACGAGGTGATGGTGTCTCATTCTTATTGAAATTAACTATAACTGTCTTTTCTAGCTACTTTAATATACTTGTTCTTACATAATTGACCTGCTTCCTGTTTTGAAAACAAATCTCACTTTTTGCACTCCTTCGATCATTTGTAAGCCAATGGGAATAAGTAAGGTTTTGCTCATAATTTAATCCTTGGGATATAGGCTGGCCTTCACAATAACACACACGAGACTCGTGCCAGTAGATGGAAAAGTTTTTTTGAAAGCGACACTAATATAGCTCACTACTAGATTTTATAGAGCAGATTTGGTAAGCTAAGACGCATTTAAACTGGGTCTTGGGTATTTTAGTACAAATCCTCAAACTCTCTCCCCTCTCCCTACTCCCTTACAGTCTTCACATACCAATGCGCGGTGACGAACAGTTTATGAGTTCCTCTCTTCAAGTAAGACAAGATTTGATGCCTAAAAAAATCAAATGTTCGTCTTGTTTAATTTGCTTAAATAACGGCTCATTATGAGATTTTAAATAGGTTAAAATTTGAGCAGCATCGCCTCCCGTAATGAGGCAAACACTTTGAGGAAATTGTTTATCCCATTCCTTAACAAAATACTCAATTCCTGATAAGATTGTGTAAAGAATTCCACTTTCAATCCCATGAGCGGTATTCAACGCCCATTGAGAGGGAAGATAATTTGGTAAAGCAAGATGGGGTAAGGCTGCGGTATCCTTAGCTAATGCTTGGAATTGTAAGGATAATCCTGCTAAAATTGCTCCACCAATTAAATTAAGTTTTGCATCAACCCCTGTAAAGGTTAAAGCAGTTCCTGCATCAATTACCAGACAGGGAAATTGATACTTTTTTCCTGCCCCCAAAACGGCTAACGCTCGATCAATTCCTAGACTCGGATAGCAATTTTTAATAGGAATATCAGTCAAAGTAATTTGGGTTGCGAAAGGATATTGTTGCCAAATCTTAGTTTGAGATGGGACAACTGAGGCAAAATAAAGCGGGAGCAAAGATTGAAAGGTTAACTGTGGTGGAAGTAGGGGGAAAATAGAAGGATTTGTTACATAGGAAGTATTCCAACAATGTTGTAATGTTTGCTGTTTAAAATACGCCCAATGTAAGCGAGAATTTCCAATCATTAACCCTAACCAATGTTGCGGTAACATTATCTTGTCACTAAAAATGTAGTAGATAGCTTTTCTCATATTATGATACTAATTTTTGGGTGGGGCGATCGCTTTTTTGTTAGCAATTTAGGTACTTTTTTACTATCATCGACTCCCAAGTCTGAGTAAAATTGTTAAGAAATATAAATCAGCGTTAAGATAGAGTCATATCCATAACAAAACATTTACTAAAATCTATGGCTAACATCAATCCTGCTGAACGAGAACTGCTAAAAACAGTATTAGAACCCCTACTAGAAGACTTTCAATTTTGGTTTACTCGTGCTAAAAAACTCTTAGAATCAGAAAATATAACGTTTTTGAGCGATCAAGAACAAAATTCCCTACTAGAACGAGTGAATCAAGCACAAAAAGAAGTTAATGCAGCTCAACTACTATTTAAAGCAACAAATGGTACAGTAGGAATTGATACCCCAACCCTTGTCCCTTGGCATCAATTAGTAGGAGAATGTTGGCAAGTTTCCTTACGCTGGCGGTCAATCAAGGCAGATTCTGCCAATAATTAGAGAAGAGATGATGGGTTAGATTTCCCTGTTCTTGGTAAGCTTATTACTGTTACCGTATCCGTATAAACCCCTAAACTCAACTGCCCCTGTTTTAAATATCTGTATTTACTCTCAAGAGGATCACAAAATGTTGCATTTACTTTACATATTGGCTTTCACAATCATTGCTTTTCTGGCCGTTAGCAATCTCATTCGCAGCTTAATTACGGTTAGCATGAGCAGTCAAGGGTCTTATTCATCGAGAAATTCGGCAAGAAATCGGCGATCCGCTTATAATTCCCGACGTGGACAACCCTTACACCCTGAATTAGTCGACGAAGAAGGACAACCTATCAGTGAACCTTTATTGGTTATGCGCTCTGTTTCCGTAGAGGATGCTCGTCAACAGTTAGATGCGTTATATAATGCGTCTCCTAATCCTCCTCAAAGCAATGATTCTGAGGAAGATTAACTTTTTAAGAGATACGAAGTTAAACGCTTTCCCTTAAATGTAGAAAATACAGGAACGTTTTGACATTCTAACTTAGCATAAGCCATCTCTGAGCTAAGCTTCTAGGATATAAATAACCTGTTGAAAGAGCAATAGTAATGAGTACTTTTCAGTATGGACTAACTTCAGGTTTAAACGTTCAAAAAGTTTTTGCCATTCCTCATCGGTTCGATTATTGTGAGGATGTTCTTGGAACTCAAAATTTACCAGACTATCCACAGTATAGGTTAAATACTGTTGGAGTTTGTTCTGATAAATATCCTCGATAATCATAATTTTATGACCGACTCGTTTAGCTTCACAGAGGACAGAAACAACATCAACCGTATGATGCAACACAGTTAGCAGTAGAACATTAGGAAAAACCTTATCGTCAAACGGAATTTTTTGGCCATCATAAATGATGGGTTTGACCTGAGAAAACAGACTCGTATTTTGGATATCTAGCGGAACAATCTTACACCCTTGTTGTCGAAAATAATGGGTGACAGTCCCTAGACCACTTCCTAACTCTAAAGTTAAATCTTGACGATTTAACCAAGGTTCTAATCGCTTAAACTTCTGACGAGCATCCCAGTTCCAAAGCGGAAGCATTAACTGAGTTAACCACGGTAATCGCTGAATAATGTCTAGTCCCACTTAGAATTACTTTTTAACAAAATGATAATCAGGTAACATCAAGGTTAATAGCCATTGCCACCCGTTACTATAAGGATGAATTTGCCTAATCACTTGTTGTTCTTGGTAAATATCATACCCTTTCGTTACCCACTGAAATAGAGAGCCAGTTAAATTAAAAACCTCGGTATAACCTTTCCTGTGTAGCTTTTCTACAACTAAGGCAGAACGATAACCAATGGAGCAGTAAACAACAATGGGACGATGGTTGTAAGATTTTAAGTAGGTTTCTATATCGTCAGGAATGGGTTGCCCTTGGTACAGATGGCTAACTTTATATTCAGCAAAGGTTCTTGCATCCCATAGTAAAGGAACAGCTTGATCAGAGTTTTGTAACCATTGATAAAGTTCGTCAACTGTCAGATGATGAATGTGCGGAAAGCGGCGACGAAGGAATTGATTAATTCCCAACCAAAAGAACTCTTGTCCCATTTTGTTTTAATTCTCCTATGATTCTTAATTTTACCCAATGGAATTGCCTCTTACAACAATATGTTAATGAGTTAGGACAGGTTGATTATCAAAGATGGAAAAAAGATCATCCGACTGAGCTTACTCAATGGTTAATTCAATTGAGCAAACTAGATCTGTCCCTGTTAGACTCAGACGAATTACTAGCATTTTGGCTGAATCTCTACAATGCACTAACGATTTCACAAGTGTTAGATTATTATCCTATTCCGTCTATTTTTCCCAAAGTTTGGGGAATTCCTAATCTTATTGCTTTTTTGGCTTTTTTTAAACGTCCCTTATGGCAAAACGCAGGTAAGCATTACAGTCTTAACTACATTGAACATCAAATCCTGAGAAAGCAGTTTGATGATCCTCGTATTCACTTTGCTTTAGTTTGTGCGTCTGTTGGTTGTCCTCTGTTACGTCAAGAAGCCTATACCCCTCAACAAGTCCAACAGCAATTATCACAGGATGCTTATCGGTTTATTAATAATCCCCAGAAGGTGCATTATGTGCTAGAAGAAAACTGCCTTTATCTTAGTCCAATTTTTCGTTGGTATCGTCAAGATTTTGCGAAAGTTACCAAGTCTTTAACGGAATATCTTCTCCTTTACCTTGAAGTCTCTTTGCCATCTTCTTTTTCTTGTCGCTATCTTTCCTATGATTGGAGTCTTAATCAACGGATATCTTGATAAAAACGCTTAAGGTAAGATCCTTTGACCCCAAACCCCCAAAGAAAACCAATATACAAGTAAATGGCGTTTGCTTTGATGATCCCCCATTTAGCCACCCGACGATCTGAAGATTGAACAACTCGATTAACTAAATAAATCCGACCCAAACGATTGAGTCTTAAACACAAATCTCCATCTTCCATAATAGGTAAGTCTGCATCAAATCCTCCACATTGCTCAAAATCCACTTTGCGGCAAAACATCACTTGATCTCCGAATAGTAAACGTAATCCTCGAAAGAAAAAGGCGAAGGGTTTAAATAACAAAGGTGCATAATAAGTTTTAAGATAATTATGTAGTGAAACACTCCAACGAGTTATCGTATGACCAGACATCAGAGAAATCAAACCGCCACCAGCAATGGATGAGTCAGATAATGTTGTTGTAATAATTCCTACTAAGTCATCAGGAACTAAGGTATCACTGTGTAAAAAGCACAAAATATCACCTTGAGCGACGGATGCTCCTTTATTCATTTGTAGAGAGCGTCCTGCTTTCTGAGTCTTGATTACTTTAACTGGGTAATCTTCCGCAAGATTTACGGTATTGTCTGTACTACCGCCATCAACTATGATGATTTCTAGCGGTGCAGGTTGAAGACAATGCAAACAAAGTAATGTCCGTCCTAAATAGGCTTCTTCATTTAAGGTGGGAATAATAATGGAAACTGACACGGTTTTCTCACAGTAAAGTTTGATAATGTGTGGAATATGAGTTAAAAATAACCCCAGCCATTGATAACTGGGGAAATAAAAAATTAAGAATCTCTTCGAGAGATTGTCGTCTTTTTTAGTAGCTTTTATGTAAATCTAAATACTTGTAAGCAAATAGATATTCCTATTATGAACGAGGAATTTTAACCTCTCTGGCCATTGTTTTAAATGTATTAAGACTAGGGCCAGGACGACGACGAGATCCAGTCGGAACGAGCAAATACTTGGTGGCAAATTCTGCACTTTGGGGGTCAGTTTTACCATTGCTTTGAGTTGACTCAGGAACAGGCGTTGGGGTTGGTTCAGTTTCTTTTTTGGGTTGAGAGACTGTCTTAGCTGATTTTTTGCTAGTTTTAGCAGGTTTCTCAGCTTTTTCAACTGCTTTAGCTTTCGGTTGGGATTCCGTCTTAGTCGGTTCTGCTTCTATTTTCGGTGATTTGACGGGTTCTTCAGGGGACTGTGTCCCTTTAGCGTCATTTAACTCTAGAAAGTATTCCTGTTTTTTGCCACCAAAAAGTTTTTGAATCATTAGAATGGTTCTCCTAAAAAATGTAGTTACTGAAAAGTTTGTCTATTGTAGTGTGAGGTTTTACTCACGTTCGTCACAGAATCACGGCTAGCGCAAACTGTGAATGAAACGGCTACGTTTAGTCGGTGCAATTCATAAATTGCACTACAGAAATTGTATATTCGTAGGCTCTCGAATAACGGTTACACCTGCTATTAAGATAGCTATCATCATATCATGAAGCTTAACCGACTTTACTGTTTTCCTTTAATTTTCATTTACCGAAAAATTTTGGTTTAAAGCCTCCTCTTTTAAGAGGATAAAAAAAGAAGATGACCTATAGTACTACGCAAAGCGTCACTCATGCAAAAGTTACTCATGTAAAAGTAGGCTGTGTAAGGGTTTGCTGAGATCACAAATGTCAAACACTGATCGGGTGTAGAGCTATATTAGACCTCTGGCAACAGAGTGTAAGGTGTTGATTACTGGTAAGTGATCACTAAAATTACCTGCTTAATTAAGTTGTCCTAATAACCAATTAGCGGCGGTTGCTCTGCGAGTCATTCTTGGCGTAAATTCTCCAATTTTGTAGCCTTGAAAACCCAATTTTTCTTTAAGTAATTGTTTTTGAGCTTTGGGAATTGAACGAGTTAATTTAACGGTTGGCGGTCGATTTTCAATAAAGTCTGGTGGTGTCGGATAATCAGTGCGCCAATCTTCCGATACTTGTTCAGTGTTCCATGCTTTTTGCTCTGAATCATAGCGATAGCCTAAATAATACCAGACTAATTGATTGACCATTTGATCTTCAATTTCATCGTTGAGAATTGCCCAGATTGTCTCGGTGGTTAAGGGAGGTAAGGATTGATTCATGATAATTAAGATCGAAGAAAGAATGAAGACGAAACCAGTTGTAAGAATTATACAGCTTTAATAATTAAATAAGATATATTTTAGAGCGTCTCCCTATCTTTATTTTTCACTCATGGCTGAAGCATCACATTTTAGCTGTTTGACTTGGTCTTGAGAATAGCGGATGGGGAAAAATTGATAATTATAGGGAGAGCATTCAAAAGGAAGAATTTTAACTAATTGCAATACAGAATGTAGCTCAGGAACTTTGCGATCGCCACTTGATTCAAATCTGATTTCTCCTGTTGCTCCTATGGTGGTAAAATCGGGTTGTCCGAGGGTAGCTAGTAGATTTTTACGGGCAATTTCAGGGTCTAAAAAGTTGCGGATTTGCTCAACTAAACTCAAGGAAGGTTGCTGATTTAAACTATCCCATAAAACTTTAGTGGCATCGTAGGCCATTGCAGTACGCCACGTAATAGCGTCTTTTTCCCAAACGTCCTCTCCCCATAACTTTTGACTTTGTTGATTAAATGGTTGAGCCTCGTCCCCTAAAATGTGCCAAGGAATGGAGACGACTAGGGAGGAAACGGCCTGTCTTTCTTGGAGTAAATCGGTTGTATAAAGACTATCTCCACCCACCATCAGATGACGATTCCGATTGGCTCTAATTACCTTTAAGGCATTATAAAAGGCATAGGGGTCAACTTTAGCATCAGGAAACAAAACTAACCCAGTTGCCCCTTGACTTTCGGATTGAGCGATCGCTGCTTCTGCATCTATAATCGGTTTAGATAGGTCAAATTGTTTGACCACCTGTCCTCCTTGATCATAAAAGTTACTCCGAAACTCATCGTGTAATGATTTACTATAAGGGCTATTCGGGTTATAAAAGACTGCTACTTTGTCTCTTTTATTGGTTTGGTACAGATGGAGGGCTAAAGCAGCCGCATTCACCTCATCTCTAGGAACCGTACGAAAAAAAACTGCACTCTCTTCAGCCAGACTTTGGGCAGTACTGGTGGGAGAAATAAGGGCTAAGTGATGATTCTGATAGCTAGGTAGAGCATTACGGGTACTGTCGCTGCTATAATGCCCTACAACCCCTAAAATATCGGGCTGCTTTATAATAGCATCTGCAATCTCTCTTGAGCGTCCAGCATCATTATAATCATCCGCAATTAGA
Source organism: Microcystaceae cyanobacterium (assembly GCA_051439375.1). Lineage (GTDB taxonomy): Bacteria > Cyanobacteriota > Cyanobacteriia > Cyanobacteriales > Microcystaceae > JBGTGT01. Next base: position 16,778 of record JBFRWB010000125.1, on the reverse strand, counting down.
ACTCTCAGTTTTTTTCCCTTAGAAGATTCATCCGTATTGATTTTAGCTTGTAATTGAGCAACACCTCGCAAAATTTCCTTCCCTGAGTCTCCTCCATCGGAGGGGTTTCCCAAAGGAACAGCGACTGCAATGGTATAAAACCGTTGTTTTTTCCGAATTAAGTCTATATTATTCAAATAAATTAAGGTTTCGGGGTCTTTTTTGTCTTTTTGTCGAGCTTTATCCAACCAATCAGCGGCCGCTTGATAGTTTCCTTGGGTAAATGCTTCAATTCCTGCTTCTTTTTCCGCCAATGACCGAGTTTTTATCAAAATTTCTTCGCCACAACTGAGATTATCTCCTATTACAACAGGACAGGTATCTGGCCGCCACCACCAGAGTAAGAGTAAGCTTCCACTAACCACTAAACCACTTAAGCCCGTTATTTTGAAAAAATTAAGTAGTATTGGTTTACGAGAAACAAAATACTGTACGATTGGCTTTCTTTCTGGGGATAAACTTCTAATATCAAGTTTTTCTACATCAGCAAGGGCTTCAACGGCGGAATAATAGCGATCACTAAAATGATAATGTACCATTTTATTAAGAATATGCTCTAAATCAGTATTAACTGTGACCATATCTCGATTTGATGTGGCATAACGCCAAATAACATCTCCTGTATTTGGGTCATTCGGTAAATTACGGGGATGAGTACCAGTTAAAGCTTGCAGACACATCATCCCTAAACTGTAAAGATCACTATTCAGTTGAGGATTCCCATTTTGTTGTTCCGGTGCCATGTAACCGGGTGTACCAATGGCTTGCGTCACACCGGGGGAAAAAGCCACACTACTAAATTCTTTGACTGCACCAAAATCAATCAAAACAATTTTATGATCTTGGGTTCTTCGTCTCAAATTGGAAGGTTTTAGGTCACGATGAATCATATTCTGCTGATGGACAAAGGAAAGAACCATTAGCACATCTTTTAGCAAATTTGTGACTTGTTGTTCCGAGAGAGGGGGTAAGTCCCTACCCACTTCCTTCGTTAAATCATGGCCGCGAATATATTCTTGAATGACATAAAATTTCCGATTGTGAGTAAAAAACTCAATCAACTCAGGAATTTGAGGATGTTCTCCTAACCTAGCGAGGGTTTTCGCTTCTCGCTTAAATCGTTTTTCCACTTCCTGTAGAATTTGTGGATTGGGGGATTGAGGAGGTAAAATTTCTTTAACGACACAGATAGGATGTTGAGATTGGTGTAAGTCCCTCGCTTTATAGGTTTGACCAAATCCTCCTCGTCCTAGCAAGGCGAGAATTTTGTAACGTGCATTGAGAATAACCCCCGGCTTTAAACACATGATTCAAATGGTGATAACTTGAGACTCATCCATTTTAAAAGGATTTATCGAATTGGATTGATTATAACCGAAATAACAGAATTGTAAGGCAGGCGGTAGATGGCAGGCGGCGGGAGTGTTTAAGCTAAAAATATATAAAGGGGATGGTAAATGCGGATTTTGGATCATTTAGTAAGCAATTACAAGAGTACTAATAATCAAAAAAAGACCTGTTTACTCTAGTTAAACAGGTCGATAATTTTGTCAATCTTATCTGATTGATACTTACATGGATGAGCCTAAGCCTGCATAAGAACCGTAGAAAAAGAGGCCAACAACGGCGATCGCACCGAGACCAGCGATAACACCAACGACCCAAAGGGGAATTCTTCCTTCTGATAACATAATTTTGAATCTCCTAAATAATACCTAACAAATGTGCTTTAGTTAAAGAAATAACTGGAAAAAAGGATGCCAAGAACGGCAATTAACAAGAGGCCGAGGTAAAGGGAAGTACGGTTTAACTCGACGGGCTGACGATTAGTGTTTGGGTTACGTTCCATTGATTAAAATGCCTCCTATCGTTGAATAAACTGCATAGCAGCGATCGCACCCACAAAAAATACACTGGGAACTGCTAGGGCGTGAACCGATAACCAGCGAACAGTAAAAATGGGATAAGAAATGGGTTCGTTTGGATTAGCCATAATTTAAAAACTCCTTTTTTACTTAAACTATTTACTACTAAACTCTTTGATTTGATTACTTGCGTCATAGCGATCGCTAATAATCGGTAATTCCTGCCGTTCTTGGGTGAAATATTCATCAGGACGGGGTGTGCCAAATACATCATAAGCTAACCCAGTACTAATAAATAACCAACCTGCAATAAACAGCATGGGAATCGTGATACTGTGAATTACCCAGTAACGGATACTGGTAACAATATCAGAAAATGGACGTTCTCCGGTAGTACCTGACATGGATTTCTCTCCTTAAGGAAATAGTCTAAAGACACAACATTTTAGATCATAGATAACAAATTCTTGACTCACAAGACCCAATTTGTTACCCAATTTCACTGGGGGGTTGGTATTTTAGTAAAACACCATCTTGTCCTAAAATAAACCCTTTTTCTGGGTTAATAAAGACGATTTTATACAAGTTCGAGGGAACATTTTCTATCTCTCGATCTTTTTGCCATGTTTCTCCCTTATCAAAGCTTACCAGTAAGTTGCCACTTCCACCGGCTACCCACAATTCTTCTGGAGTCCGATAGGCAAGATCCAAGAGTCCCCAACTGGTAGAAGGTTCAGGATACATAACTTCTTCCCAAGTTTCGCTTTCTTGGGGCAGACTAAACTGTACTTGACCGCCTCTTGCGAGTAACCACAGTTGATCTTCGTCGTTAAAGCCCATTGCCTGTAATCTTCGCGAAGAATTGCGATTGTGGAAAGACCACTCTGTTTGTCCGGGTTCCCACAAGGAGAAAAAGTTGCCTCGTGCGGACACCGCTACATATTTGCCATCAGGGGAACGAGTAATATTACGAGCTACACCCACTGCGCCTTCGACAAGGGCTTTCCAGTTGCGTCCACCGTTGCTAGTGCGGTAAATTGCGCCCAAATTGGTGACCATTTCGGCGGTTTGGTCTCCTAAAGCTACAATACCATAAGGCGCACCGGGGAGTTTGTCACTCAGGGGAATACGACTCCAAGTGGTCCCACCATCGTCTGTATGGAGCAAAATGGAAGGTTCACCAGTGATCCAACCTTCTTGTCCTGAAAAACTAACGGCGGTAAAGCTTTCTTTCTCGTCCCCTAAGTCTAAGACCCGTTCTTGCCATGTTTCTCCCCCATCGGTGGTTTCAAAGAGGGTCGCTTTTGTCCCGACTAACCAACCATGTTGGGGATCATCCGTAAAGGCAATATCAGCGAAGGTGGCATTGGTATCAAGGGTGATAAGTTGCCAAGGATTTTCACTGATAGATTGGACGCTACTACAACTAATACAGAGTAAGGAAAGGGCAATTAATATGACAATTTGTTTTAATCGTTGGGGAAATAGATTCATAAAGCTTAATTTTGATTATTGTAGACCATATAAGCTCAGAAAAAAGAGAAAGCCTAGGGCTAATCCCCCAAAAATGAGCAGGTTCTTTTGTCCGGGGGTTAAACGATTCACCCCAAAACCATAGTTCAAATTTTCGGCAAATCCTGATGGGGCATCTCCGCCGCCAACATTGACAAATTGGGCTTGTTTGGCCCCACAAATGGGACAACGCCAGTCGTTGGGTAAGTCCTCGAAGGGCGTTCCCGCCGCAACGTCACGCTTGCCGTCTCCTTTGCTGGGTTCGTAAACATAGCCACAGACACGACATTCGTGGTTAGCGGGGGCGAGTTCTGCCAGCGTTTGTTCTTTGGGTCGCTCAGTCATGACCGAAGATGAGAAAAACATTTCAAAATATTAATATACCATTCAAAGTTCTCTCTACAAACAAAAAAAATAGGATGAGGTTAACCCATCCTATTCACTTAATCAAAAATGGTGATCACAACTAAACTTATTTAGCTGCGACTAATTCTTTTTCTTGTGCTTCCTTGATCACTTCATCGGCAATATTTTTAGGACAAGGTGCATAATGAGAGAATTCCATGGAGAATTGACCACGACCCGATGTCATGGTTCTTAAATCCCCGATATAACCGAACATTTCACTGAGGGGAACTTCTGCTTTGATACGAACCCCCATGGGTGTGGCATTTTGGGATTTAATCATACCCCGACGACGGTTAAGATCCCCAATCACATCCCCTACATTATCTTCTGGGGTAAAGACATCCACATTCATAATCGGTTCAAGAATCTGGGGACCAGCTTTAGGAAGGGTCTGACGATATCCTGATTTTGCGGCGATTTCAAAGGCGATCGCACTAGAGTCAACGGGGTGGAATGCGCCATCTTTAAGGGTTACTTTAAGGTCAACTAAGGGATATCCTGCGAGTACCCCTTTCTCGATACTCTGTGCAAATCCTTTTTGGACGGCTGGCCAAAATTCCCGTGGGACATTCCCCCCTTTAATTTCGGATTCAAATTGGAAACCGCTACCGGGTTCACCGGGTTCAATGGTGTAGTCGATGCGGCCAAATTGACCCGAACCGCCAGATTGTTTCTTGTGGGTGTAGCTGTCGTCAATGACCTTGGTAATAGATTCCCGATAGGCCACTTGGGGTTTACCTACTTCCACCTCTAACCCGTGGGTTCGTTTGAGGATATCTACTTTAATATCGAGGTGCAATTCACCCATTCCTTTAATGATGGTTTCACCGCTTTCTTGGTCGGTTTCCACTCGGAAGGAGGGATCTTCTTGTACCATTTTGCTTAAGGCTAACCCTAATTTCTCGCTACCGCCTTTTTTCGTTGGTGCGATCGCAATAGAAATCACAGGATCGGGGAAGATCATGGGTTCTAAGGTGGCGGGATTTTTGGGATCACAGAGGGTATGGCCGGTATGGACATTTTTCATGCCGATTAAGGCGACAATATCCCCTGCTTGCGCCATATCAATCTCTTCGCGGGAATCTGCGTGCATTTCCACAATACGACCCACCCGTTCGTTTTTACCCGTCGCGGTATCGAGAATGGTCATTCCTTTTTCAATATATCCAGAATAGATACGGGTAAAGGTTAATGCACCGTAGCGATCGTCCATAATTTTGAATGCTAACGCCCGTAAAGGTCTTTGGGGGTCAACAATGGCTAATTCTCCCGTTTCGTGACCTTCCAAGTCAATTTCAGGCTGGGGTTTAACTTCGGTGGGGTCGGGTAAATAATCAATTACTGCATTAAGAATCAGTTGAACCCCTTTGTTTTTAAAGGATGAACCGCAGTAGGTGGGGAAAAAGTCGAGGTTAATGGTTCCTTTACGGATACATTTTTTCAATTCTTCGATAGAAATTTCTTCCCCTTCGAGGTATTTTTCGAGAATTTCGTCATCTTGTTCGACGGCGGCTTCTACTAATAATTCCCGATATTCTGCTACTTTATCCTTCATATCTTCGGGAACTTCTTCGATGGTATATTTCTCTGGATCTCCTGAATCATCCCAAATCCATGCTTTTTCTGTCAGTAAATCTACAACACCTGTAAATTGGTTTTCAATACCAATGGGAAGCACCATGACAAGGGGATTCGCTGCTAGGATATCTTTTACCTGACCGACGACATTGTAAAAATCAGCCCCAGTACGGTCTAATTTATTGACATATATAATCCGAGCTACTTTAGAATCGTTCGCATATCGCCAGTTTGTCTCAGATTGGGGTTCTACCCCACCTGAACCACAGAATACACCGATTCCCCCATCAAGTACTTTAAGAGAACGATACACTTCAATGGTAAAGTCAACGTGACCGGGAGTATCGATAATATTAAATTGATAATCATTCCAAAAACAACTGGTGGCGGCTGATTGAATGGTAATTCCTCGCTCTTGTTCTTGTTCCATGAAGTCGGTGGTGGCTGCTCCTTCATGCACCTCACCAATTTTATGAATTTTTCCCGTTAATTTAAGAATTCTTTCGGTTGTGGTGGTTTTTCCTGCATCTACGTGGGCGAAGATGCCTATATTGCGATATCGAGTGAGGTCTTTTTTCATAGTTGAACAATCAGTTACTTTAGGATGCTCAAACCTTTTTGAGCGTGAACCATAAAAATGGATTTTAGAGGATCAGAAGTGTCGTCTTTATAACTGGCACTAATCCTAAGAATAGCATATCTGATTGATGGGAACGGTTTCCTTCTTCTCTTTAACTGCGATTCCTCACAATTCCTCAGATTCGCTTATTTGGTTAACTTTTGTTACAGAAAGCCTAAGATTTTCTGTCTTTATTCCTTTTGTCTGCTTTATCCCCTTGTCTTTTTCACAAAGTCTCTTGTGACGGTGTAAGGTGCTTAGAATCCTCCATAGTAAGGACAATTCATGAATTGTCCCTACAAGGAGATCAGGGGAACTTCTGTCTCTTGAACTCCCACTCTACTTGTTAAACTGAAGCTATTTCTAACTGTTTAAGGGGTTTAACCTCCGCTAAGTCTAAAATTTGGGGGATTAATTCCTCTTTTTTCACCGCCATCATGTGAACCCCATGACAAAGGGTTTTAGCTACTTTAACCTGTTCTGCGGCAATTTTAATCCCTTCTTGTAAAGGATTAGATGCTTGATCTAAACGGTTTATAATCTCATCGGGAATATGAACCCCCGGAACACAACGATTGATAAATTGGGCATTTTTAGCAGATTTCAAGAGAAAAATACCGGCTAAAATGGGCTTATCTGTCATGGGTGTCGCAATCTGAGTCATAAACTTATCTAAGCGGTCAAAATCTGTAATTAACTGACTCTGAAAAAATTGCGCCCCGGCTGCTAATTTACGTTCAAAACGAGATTGTAATCCTGACCAACTTTTCAACTGAGGATCAACCGCAGCACCAGCAAATAAGTCCAATCTTTCGTCTGGAAGGGGTTTTTCGTTGAAATCTACCCCTAAATTAAGATTTTTAATAACACTGAGTAAGCGAACAGATTCTAGTTCAAAAACGGGTTTAGACTGTTTATGATCCCCTGCTTTGACAGGATCGCCGGTTAATGCTAGAACATTACGAAGTCCTAAGCCATAAGCTCCCATCAAGTCCCCTTGTAACCCAATTACGTTGCGATCGCGACAAGCCACTTGACAGATGGGTTCAATTCCTTGTTGTAATAATAATACCGATGCGGCAATAGAGGACATTCGCAACACAGCACGACTTCCATCGGTTACATTAACGGCATGAACTCTTCCTTTGAGTGTTTGAGAAACTTCGAGCATTCTAACGGGATTTCCGCCTTTTGGCGGTGCAACCTCCGCCGTAATTAAAAATTCTTTATTTTGAACTGCTTTACGAAATTGATTGATCATAGTAATTGAATATCCGTGAAAAATAGACTAAAACGAGGGTAAATAACCCATTGCATCTTTAACCCGCGTTAAGGTTTGATCAGCAACCGATGACGCTTTCTCTTGACCGTCTTTTAGGACAGAGGTTAAATAGTCCTTATTATCCATAATTTCTGCATATTTGTCTTGAATCGGTTTAAGATATTCCACCACCACATCGGTAATGAGGGGTTTAAATTGTCCCCATCCCATATCCTGACAGTCTCTGGCGACTTCTTCTTTAGTTTTTCCCGATAAAAGGACATATAATCCTAACAGATTGTGACATTCGGGTCGTTCTGGGTTATCAAATTCTAATCCTTTGATTGAATCCGTTTTACATTTTTTGAATTTGCGTTTAATTTCGTCGGGAGAATCGAGTAGATTGATGCGGCTGGTTTCATTTGGGTCAGATTTGGACATTTTACTCGTTCCATCGCTTAAACTCATTACTCTTGCCCCTTGAGGACGAATTAAGGGATCAGGTAGTTTAAAAAGGGGTTTTTTCTTCTTGCCAAATTGATCATTAATACGGATAGCAATATCTCTGGTTAATTCTAAATGCTGTTTTTGGTCTTCACCGACGGGGACTTTATCTGCATCATAGAGTAAAATATCGGCAGCCATCAATACAGGATAATCGAGTAGGCCAACACTCACATTTTCCCCTTGTTTGACTTTTTTCTCTTTAAATTGGATCATTCTCTCTAACCAATTTAAGGGGGTGATGCAGTTAAATAACCATGTTAATTCTGTATGGGCTTTAACGTGAGATTGTATGAAAATAGTAGAATAATCCAAACTTATGCCACAAGCAAGGTATGAAGCGGCGGTTATTAGTGTATTTTGTGCTAAAGTTTTGGGATCATGGGGAACAGTGATGGCGTGTAGGTCAACCACACAGAAAAAATTGTCATATTGTTCCTGAATTTCGACCCAATTGCGGATTGCTCCTAAATAGTTGCCTAAATGTAAGTTTCCTGTTGGTTGAACCCCTGATAAGACTCTTTGCTTGCCCATTTTTTGAATGTTTATGAATTTTCATTAATATTATTAGGTAAGTCTCTATTTTCGACAAGATAGTCTTCACAAATCATTTCAAAAATAGGGTTAGTTTGCAGTTCAGTTCTAAACGAGCATTTTCATCTCATAAACGATTTTTCTTGAGAATAGGGACAAAAAAAAAACTGGGGTGTTGGTGTACCCCCAGTGCTGTCACGGAATTCAATTTTTTAGGTTGCCCTTACCTGAAAGGAGAAAGGTACTAAGAGCCTACCAAGCTCTAACAAAGTAAAGTAGCGTCTTCGCTTGCTGATAACATAATCTGCATTTAAGTCATTGGTGAAGGGCTTAAAACAAAGTCCCTGACTGGTTTCGACATTTACTTTATGTATCTAATTTAACATATTTTTTCTGTTCTCAGAAGGCAGAATCTTATGTCGCCGATTAAGGTTAAATGTAAGTTGCCTCAAACCCTTATGCTGTCTAGGGTTTAGCCCTAATTGCACATTTCGGAAATTGAGTATTTTTTAGTTCATTTATTTATATCCTGTCAATGTCCTTAGATTCCTGACTAGCTCTTGTTTTGCTCTAGAGTGCATTAATACTTAGACCAATTAAGGGAAATTCCCGACCCTACTTGATAAAATAATCATCCCTATGCCTAAAAACTTTTTTAGATAGGGCTTTCCCTACGGAAACGGGAGATTTCTTTCCCTGAGTACATCACTTATAATGTCAATGAAGTTGATAAATCTTGTCTTAGTCACCAATTGTAGGGGGAGAAGAATTCACATTTTGAGCTACGACTACATTTAGCCATTTCTGAATTCTCAAACTCCTAACCCACTGATAACTAGGGTATATGAACTAAATTTAATCTAAAGCATCCCATACAGATTGCATTAAGGTTTCGAGTCCCAAACGAGTTACGGCTGAAATTTCTTGAATCGGTTGAGCAATAAGCGGTTGTAATTCTTGTTTAATCAAGTTTATTTCTTCAGTATCTAGGGAATCTATTTTATTTAGAGCAATAATTTGTGGTTTTTCTGTTAATCCTTGACCATAAGCCGTTAATTCTCCCTGAATCGTTTGATAATCTCCGATGGGATCAGTAGCTGTCACATCAACTAAATGTAAAAGTAAGCGAGTCCGTTCAATGTGTCGTAAGAACTCATGACCTAAACCCACCCCCATATGGGCACCTTCGATGAGGCCAGGGATATCAGCAAAGACAGTTCCATCTCCTGTGGGTTTGCGTACCACACCCAAGTTAGGCACAAGCGTTGTAAAAGGATAATTGGCAATTTTGGGGCGGGCTGAGGAAAGCGCAGCAATTAAGGTAGATTTTCCGGCGTTGGGCAAGCCAATAATTCCCACTTCTGCTAAAAGTTTTAATTCAAGGCGTAAACGTCGTCTCTCACCTTCTAAGCCGGGTAAAGCCTGTTCTGGCGCACGATTACGATTACTCAAGAAATGCCGATTCCCTAAGCCGCCTTTTCCTCCTTTTGCTACACAAAAGGTTTGTTCTTTGGTTACCAAATCACCGATTAATTCGTTAGTCTCTGCATCAAAAATTATCGTACCACAAGGCACTTCGATAATGCGATCATTGCCAGATGCCCCAGTGCAGTTATTCGGACCACCTCGTTTACCATTTTCTGCTTTAAATAGGCGTAAATAGCGAAAATCTAGGAGAGTTTGTAGATTTTCTACTGCTTTAACCACGACTGAACCACCTTGTCCCCCATTTCCTCCGGCGGGGCCACCGGCCGGAACATATTTTTCCCGTCGAAAGGCAACAATTCCATCGCCACCTTTTCCTCCTTCTACTTCAATTTCTGCTTGATCGATAAACTGCATAGGATTATGACTTGTAACTTACAAATTTACGTTTTTTTATTTTACCAGTAGTCTTACCCGCCAATTTGGGACATTGTTCGGTGATAACTGCCTTTTTCTGCGCCAGATTCTCGTTCTTTGTAGTTAATCTCTGCCTTAATGGCTAAGATATAATTTACTTTGTCTCTTATTTCTTCTAAAGAAACCCCCTTTCTTAAGGCAGATTTCAGGTCAATTTGTCCTGTTTCATTCAATAAACAAGGTCTTAACCAACCATCTGCTGATAGTCTCATTCTATTACAGCGATCGCAAAAACACTCTGACATTTGACTAATAAAGCCCAATGTACCCTTTGCGTGGGGAATTTGAAAGACATCTGCTGGACCATTTCCCCTAACTTGGGAGGGAGTTAACCCCCATCGCTGATCAATACGTTGGCGTAGTTCTTCTGAGGGAATCCATGCTCTTTTCTCAAAGAGTTCTGGGTTACCAATGGGCATAAATTCGATAAAACGGATGTGCCATTGCTTATCAAGGGTTAAAGCTGCCATATTTTCCACTTCATGGTCATTCACTCCCGGAATTACAACCACATTTAATTTTAAAGGATTAAACCCCACTTGATGGGCAACTTGAATGCCCTCCCATGTACGTTGCCAAAGATTTTTACGACGATTTCCGACAATTTTAGTAAAGGTTTCAGGTTCTAAGGAATCTATACTGATATTAATTCGTCTTAAGCCCGCATTGTATAAATCTTGTCCCATTTCTGCTAAAAAATAGCCATTGGTGGTGAGGGATAAGTCTTCCGTTTGGGGTAAAGCTGCGATCGCTTTGACTAATTCAGCAATGCGAGGCCGCAATAAAGGTTCTCCCCCTGTCAAGCGAAATTTACGAAATCCTAACGGAATAAAGACTTCTTTGAGCAGAATTAAGATTTCATCAAAGGATAAGAGATTTTGCTGCAAAATATAGTTTAATTCTTCTCCTTCAGGCATACAGTATTGACAACGAAAGTTGCAACGGTCAATCACGCTAATACGAAGATAATCTACTTGATTCATTGACAAAGGATGGCTCATTTTAGGAAAGTGTCAAGATAGAAGATAAGAATTCACAAATCTAGGATAGCGACTTTAGCAACATTTGGGTTGTTAAACAAGCAGAAGACTCAAGGGGTAGTTTATAACGATTGTTTCCGAAATGGTTTTTTGCTTAACTGAAGTATGATGCAACGCCAACCATGATGGGGGCTATCACACACAATTTTTTGTTGTGCTTCTCTTACTCTTTTCTTTGTTTTGCTATGATGAACCTGCCACCTTCCCAACAACCCCCTGATTCTCAGTTGAATAATCTTATCTGTGTATTGTTAACTGTTGCTTTATTAGGATTAACTTTTTGGGTTAATTCTATTGCAAGATATTCTATTTTTCTCGATAGTTCATCAGTCATTTATTTGAGTAATTTCTAGTGATTAAGTAGAAAGACAATAAGAACAAAAATTCGACTTGTCTATTGACTTAAAAATCGTTATGCTAAAAGGTGAGCTAGGCTGCTGCGTTGGTGACTGCCAATAACGTTTATTGATCTATGCTTTTAAGAAAAGGGATTCGATAAGGTTCTGTGGTAGTAAACCGAGCTTGTACTCGGAAACAGAAACGGAATGAATTGATACCCACCTGGTTTATCCAGGTCATAAGCTGAGGTAAAACGGCGTAGCGGTTTTTAGCTTTTTTAAGTATTTTCTGCTCTTCAATGAAATGACTTTTAGTAACAGATAATAATGGGTTTTTAGGCGGGATAGTTTATATTTACATCAACTGATTTTGTTTTTTCAGGAAAGAATGTGCCTTATAGTGTTGCGCATAAGTAACTCATGCAAAAGTATGCTGTGTAAGGGTTTGCTGAGATTACGAATGTCAAACATCAATCGGGTGTAGGACGATGCAAAAAAAGTGATCCTGCTTTTCCTGTTAATATCGGAAGCTGAAGCTTATCTTATAAAAATAAACTGTATCGAAGGGTATCTTTATAAGTGGAGTTTTCACAACCCGTCAAACCTTCCATTCCCCATTCCCTGTCCCCACAAACGACTGTTTTCAACCTAGACGCAGTTTATATCCTCTAAAAAAATCATCTCATTCTAATGAAAAAGACAACGCTCATTTTTTGCTCAGGTATTCATGATATGCAACTGACTAACAACTTCATTACAATTTTCACACATTATTATTCCTTGGAACATTATTTGATTTTTCCAACTAATAAGTATCCCGCCTATTCTCCTTGGCATCTTTATCACTTTATACAACAAGAAATTCCTGATTTCCAGCAGCATAATCTAATTTTCATTGCTTTTAGCGCAGGATGTGTAGCAGCCATCGGGACAGCATTAATTTTAGATAAACTTTATCACAATATTAATGCCTTAATTGCTTTTGATGGTTGGGGTGTTCCACTTGTTGCTAACTTTCCGATTTATCGGGTCAGTCATGATTATTTTACCCATTGGAGTTCCCAACTCTTAGGCATTGGAGTTGTTAATTTTTATGCAGATCCTGATGTGGATCATCTTGATTTATGGGGAAACCCTCAACAGGTAAAAGGGTGGGAAGTTGAACCTTTAAGCTGTTATCAATCTATCATAACGCCTGTTCATTTAATGGATTTCTTAAACAATTTATTAGTTATATCTGTATAATTAATATTGTGGTTAATCTTTTTAAAAAAAGTCATGAATATTCCTAGTAATCTCAATTTACCTAAGCCGTTAAAACCCTATAAAGAAGTAATCGCCGATACCATTAAGCCCTATCTACAAATTAATATTACACCCCATTCTACTCAATGGTGGCAAAGTAAATTTGGTGGGTTTCCTTACTTACCTAAAACAGTTAATTATCCAACGAATGGTGAAGGAGACTATTTAAAATTTTTAGCGCAAATTAATTTTGCAGAAATCCCTCAATTAGAAAATTTTCCCACTCAAGGTATTTTACAATTTTATATAGATGGCAATGATGACTTGATGGGTTTAGACTATGAGAATCCAACGAATCAAGATGGCTTTAGGGTGATATACTTTGATATCCTTGAGTTAAATATAAACAAATTAGTAACGGATTTTGATTTCTTAGAAGATTATGAATTTTTCCCTATCAATGGTGAATTTTCCTTAGATTTTATCCATAGCTATTCACCTATCACGATTCAAGATGCAACTTTTGAGCAGTATTTTCCTAATTTTAACGATGATAATTTACTAGACATTTATGATAGCTGGTTTACGCAATCTTTTTGGATAAAAAGATGTGAGCATCAATTAGGAGGGTATCCCAATTTTATCCAAGAAGATCCCCGTTTTAATCTGGATTATCAAGATTACATTTTACTATTACAAATTGATTCAGACTATGGCCGTCCTGTGGGACAGGATATCTGTTGGGGAGATGCAGGAATTGGTAATTTTTTTATTAAACCCACTCAATTAAAAGCACTGGATTTTTCGGAGGTTTTATACAATTGGGATTGTGCGTAGTATCTATGTAGCCTTCACTCAGACAGGGGAACGCTGAAATTGTTCCGAATTTTCCGAAATCGTTCTCACACTGTTTGGATCTGTAGGCAACCTTATTCCGTGAGATCACGCAAACTCTGAGGAGTTACAAAAATGTTATTGACCCAAACCCCTCCCATTACCACTGATATCCCTGTTACTTATCCGACTTATCCTTTGACTCAAGGGCAACTCACTCATAAATTAACACAGTACTTAGGGGATTTCCCTGATCCTAATCTCTTATTAATTTTATGGAATGAACTTATTAAATCAGAAAAACGCTCTGAATGGCAAGACACAGTAATATTTGACCGTTATGAACAACTAGAAAGCTATTTTCCCTGTTTTTAACCTTACTTACTCCCCTCTGATTTAGGGGTTTTACGAAAATAGGCTTCCATCACCTGACGAACCATTGGCCCAGCAACAGACCCCCCACCGCCCCCAGTATGTTCACCGAAGGCTACCACTACAATTTCGGGCTTATCATAGGGCGCATAAGCCCCAAACCATGTGTGAACTTTCCCCGGAGGGGCTTCTGCTGTGCCACTTTTACCCGCTACAGGTGGTAAATGGGAAACATTTAAGGCTTTTCCTGTTCCACTGGTAACAACCGCCCGTAAGCTTTCCTGTAAGGTTTTAAGGGTACTCGGTTTAAGATTCAAAGATTTTTTTTGTTTTTCTTTGTCTGGGTCCTTTTTGAGAAAATGGGGCTTCACCAGATAACCGCCATTGGCCGGAACCGCAAACATAACAGCCACCTGTAGGGGTGTTGCTTGGGTAAACCCTTGGCCAATAGACATATTTACCGTATCTCCCCCTGTCCATTGCCAGTCATAATGCTTCCGTTTCCAAGCATCATCAGCGATTAATCCGGCGGATTCTTCGGCTAACCCGATTCCTGTCTTTGAACCGAAGCCATACAACCGCGCCCACTTAATTAGAGTGGGTCCTTTGACACCCAGACCAATTTGACCGTGAAAAGTGTTGCTACTCCACGCCATCGCCCGTACATAGCCCATAGGGCCAAATCCCGCCCGATTCCACTCCCCAAAGGCTGTTCCTCCCACTCTAAGATAAGCCATCGTATTTAATACGGTGTTGGGGGGATACTTTCCTGATTCCATTCCGGCGGTAGCAGTAACGATTTTAAAGGTAGAAGCGGGAGGAAAGCCCCGTAAGGAACGATTGAGAAAAGGATTTCCTTTTTTTTGCAGATTTTTCCACGTTTCATTACTAATCGGCGCAGAAAAGATATTAGGGTTAAAGGTTGGCGTACTGGCCATGGCGATAATTCCCCCTGTCTTGGGATCGATCGCAACAATAGCCCCTAAGCGATCGCCCAAGGCGGCTTCGGCGGCTTTCTGGGTGGGAATATCGAGGGCGAGGGTAATATCTTGACCAGCTTTGGCTTCTAGTTGTCCTAAAACTCTCATAATACGACCTGCCCCATCTACTTCCAGCTGATATCCCCCCCATTCTCCTCTTAATAAAGATTCGTGAACCGATTCAACCCCCATTTTTCCTTTGACGTCTCCCAAACGGTAGCCCCGTGATCGCAATCTTTCTAATTCTTCTCGGTTTAATTCTCCCGTGTAACCTAAAACATGGGCGGCGGTTTGATTATTGGGGTAATATCTTACAGCTTCTTGGTCAATTTCTATGGCATTCTGTAAATCGCTGCGATATTCTGCTACGGCGGTAATTTGGGCGGGGTTAAGATCACGGGCAATACGAATCAGAGTAGGGGAATAAGTTCCCACTTGTTCGACTTTATCAAGGATACTTTGTTCAGTAACACCTAATGCTTGGGCGAGTCGGCTGACTTTTCGTTCCCAGTTGTCTTGTTGCTGAATGCGAGGCCAAAGATAGGCCACATGAGAAAGACGGGTGGTTGCGAGGACTTTTCCTTTTTGATCAAAAATATTCCCTCTGACGGGGGGTTTGGGAACAATGCGAATTCGGTTATTTTCGGCTCTGTCTCGGAATTGACTGCCTTCTACAATTTGAAGATACCATAATCTTGCGCCCACTGCCCCTAACATTAAAAGAGCAAGTAGCCCCATGATATACCATCCCTGACGCTGATCTCCCACCGTCAAACCTGATTTACGACGATGCTTTACATAAGAATAAGACGAGGAAGGCACGGAACGGGTTTTAGAGGCTGAAGGCATAATTAGGTTAAAACTCCCTGACCACAACTGCCTAACATTGTAATCAGATTTTACGCTAGTTGTGGAGAGAATGAGGATAATAATTTAGGACTGGCGCACTTAATGATTTAAGGTAACTACCGAGGTAGGGGAAAAAGGTGGTAGGATGTGACGTCATGATATCAAATCCGCTTGATTAACCATAGTTATACTTTGAATGGTTTAGAACTGAAGTTTGATTACATTTGTCGATTTGTACAACTATCAAAAATTAAGTGAATTTTTTCTTCTTGCTTATTGATTGGGAATTTAATCAAGAAGAAATTAAGGGAAAACCAGACAATATTGCTTTAAGCTCATTGAATCGACACCAAAAAGTTAGAAGAATACTTGGAGTCAATCTTCAATCACACTGAGGTAAAGTGCTTCTTATTGAAAAAATCAAGGGTTAGACGGATAAAAACTCAAGATTGTTAAAAGACTGAAAATTCCAAGTCATCAGTTTGTCTAACTGCTCTTTTTTCTCACTACTGGCTTCTCTTAAAGAGAGAGTGATCGCTTGCTTAAAATCTTCAAATGTCTCATAATATTTAGAGTAGAGGCAATCATTTCTCACCCATTTCCACAGACGTTCAATTAGGTTAAGATGAGGAGAATATGAAGGTAAATATAATAACTCTATTCCGAGTTCTTTGGCATAATCTCTTACTAAATGACATTTCTGATAACGAGCATTATCCAACACTAAAGTAATGGGAATCTTTAAAGATAAGGCAGCTAACTTGTCTAATAACTGGAGTTTAGACTAATCAAATAATCCTCTTGAATTTATTGAGCAAAAAAATAAACAGCAAAAACTGGTTTTAGCTAACCGAATAAGCTAAAATAGAGGGTGATAAGTAGTTCTAGATTTTAAGCT
>JBFRWB010000124.1:0-4536 GCA_051439375.1 Microcystaceae cyanobacterium | reverse complement strand
GTAACGATTTAAGCGAATCTGAAAAAGAAGTCAGAAGGAATCATGTCTTTTCTGAATGGTTAAATACTGACACTCAATTTGATGAGAAAGCGGAAAAAGTAGGTCATTACATCAAGCAACTTGAAGCACTAACAAAAGCCCGTCAAGCTGAAATGAAACGGTTGAAAACTTTAGCTGAAATGAGTGAGAAACAATCAGTAAGATTACGAACTTATTTAGTTAAAGAAATGTTACGGGTTGATAAAAGAAAGGTTGAAGGCGCAACTTGTAAATTATCAATGAGACGTAAACAGCCCCGTGTCTGTTTGAATGTTGAACCTGAAGAATTACCTTTAGAATTTCAACGAGTAAAAATTGAAGCTAACTTAACAGAAATTAAGAAAGCTTTGAAAAGTAAAAAACAACTTGATTGTGCTTTCTTTAGTGACGATCAAGAATACAGTTTGACGATTAAGTAATGAATGATGGGGGAACTTTACCCCAGGAGATTTTTAAATGACCACTAATAAACCTACAATTGATGCAATCGCTATCTGGCAAGGATATGGATATCATCATCGCAAAAGTGAATCATGGGATTCCTTGTGTCGATTACGAGTCTGGAAACCAACTGAAACCATACCAGTAATCGTTATTTTCTCTGATTTGAATGAAGAGGACACGGGGACTTCTATTACCAACTGTAGCGAGAACCTTGCAACTATGATCAAGATCAGATTTAATCTAGAAGAACCTATACGGTGGTTTGAACATTATCCCTATCATAATACCCCTGAAAAGCTTAAAAAACAGGTCATCTTTCAAGAAAGTCTGAGTGAAATATTCTACGAATGGGATACTAATGATGAACGCTACGATCAACCTCGATGGAAACATATTGAACGAACAAGAGTGGAGGATAAGGTAGGTTGTTCATTAAAAATGGATGGTTACAAGTCCTTAAAGAAATTACAACTTCAAAGTCCCTACGAACATAAACAAGAAGAATTTGCCAAGGGTAAAGCAGATGCTCACTATCAAAACCCACGGCTCTATCCTCCACCAACACAAGCTTATTTGGAAGGGTATCGCTATGGGATTGAACAGTTAAGTGATCTCAACTAATCATAACAAGAATTATGGGGGGAATAGCCCCCTCATAATCAACACAAAAACTTATTTTTTGAGGATTAATTAAGATGGAATGGCAAGAACTTGACCTAAAGGAAATTGAATCTGTGGACAAATTTATAGAGACTTACAAAGGATGGAAAATTTACTTTTGTATTCCTAATGGGGGTATTTTAGCAGTCAGTATCAGTAATGGAAAAATTGCTTATAGTTACCCTTCTGAATTGGAATCTAAAGAAAAGGGAATTGATAGATATTGTGACTCTGAGTGGCATATTCAAAAAGCAAAGACTTTTATCGATTCAATAAATAAACCCACTGACCCCCCAAAAAAGCGGTCAATTCATCCAAGGTTTATCCAATTAGAAATCAATCTTTTTAATAATTAGCAACGGAGAAAATTATGAGTAAATTTCCTACATTTCCTTGGTTATTATTTCATCCTAATATTCCTAAACCGTTACATGGATTAGCCCCAAGAGTCATTTTAGGCGATCAATGGTGGAACCTAACAAAACAAGAAGCAAAGGCTAAATTAAATCAACATTGTTGGGCTTGTGGTGTACATAAATATGATGCTAAATATTATCACTGGTTAGAAGCTCACGAATGTTATTCTATCAATTATGGTACAGGTGAAGTCAAATATGTAGGTACTTGCGCTTTATGTCATGCTTGTCATAATTATATTCATGATGGGAGAATGCGAATGATCGCTGGTTCTCCTGATTTTCCTCATCACAAATATGTTGATATCATTGAACATGGCGAAACGGTTTTAAGAGAATGGTTTAAATTAAAAGGATGGCAATGGAAAGGTTACAAAAAAGCTTATGAGCCATTTTCTCTTTATTATAATGTATATCCCAATTTACCTCAGTTTTCTAATAAAATAGAATGGGTTGAAGGAGTAGGAGAAGCAGACTGGAATGATTATCATTTAATTGTTGATGAGAAACGGTACGAAGCCAAGCATAAAAGTTATGAAGATTGGTTACGGTTTTATCAAGGTTGAAGTCAGGATATGGATGGTTTAGAAATCAAGCGAAAAATCTACTTTTTTACACTGATCATCTACCCAATTTCCAAGTTTTTCCCCTACTAATAAATGTCCTTGGATAACATCAGTAATCCAGTTGTTTAGTTGTTTCTCAAAATCAATACCGCTACCTGTAAAATAATCCCTTCCTAAAAAACGATGAGGTTGTCCATTATCATCACAATCTCTCCAAGCTTGAAAAGAATAGTGCATTGGTAAATTACAGATTTCTTTTGTCCCCATGCCAATATAAATCTTTTCAAGTTCCAAAGCAGTCGTTTTATGAATTAAATCATGTCGAAATTGAATGAGAGATTTAATATGAGGAAGCTTTGCCCAAATTTGTCTAATACAATTTAATTGTGTCTTTAATAGAACATTGGGTTTTATGTTTTTTAAATCTTTATACTGCTTTCCTTGAGAGGGTTTAAATTGTTGAACAGGTGTTATTGAGTTATTTAAGAAATCAATTAATTGAGTTGATATGTCAAGAGAAGTACATAGTGAAATGACAGCTATTGTTGCTGAAGTGCTAATCTCATAAGACTCTTTCCCCTTATGAATAATTTCATTAGATTTTAAGGAAATTAGTGAGGATGAATGTTCTCTTATCAATTTCCTTTGATAATCAAGAATATTTTTAAACGCATAAATTGCTCTATTTAATAAAGCTACTATATCGTCACAAATTCTCTGAAGTTGAAGATGCCTTAAGTGGAGATTAAGGACATTTTCAGAAAGTATTTCGTCATTTTTAACTAGCTTAAGTATTTGCTGATGTATCAATTCAAATACTTCTTTACTCCCTCGACTATATCCATATTCTACGTAAGCTATAGGAAGTAATCCAATTAATAAATCATATTTTCTATAGTTAGATGTTCCACATTGCCAGACTCGATAAGAGTCACAAAGTCTGCAAATATAATATTTCTCTAAGTCATAAAGATAACTTGAATTAAGTTTCAAATCAAAAAATAATGAATCATAATCAGTGATTAGAGGAATAGTCTTAGCAATTTTGTAAGATTCGTCTATCAGTTGAGAAAAGTTATTAACTTTGTAAGGTAATGAGCTTTGCCCAAATACATCCTCAATAATATATTTATTTGTGCTAATTTCCCTAATATTTAAACCTTTAGTTCCCAAAAAAAAGTAATTCATAAAGTTGCTTCTCTATTTGTTCATTTTAAATTACCCTAAAACCCCAAATTTTGAACCGCCCGCCGTTTAACCGCTTCCCCCCGTCTATCATATTTAGCAGTAGTAACAGGAGAAGCATGGCCGGCCAACTTCTGCACTGTAACAATATCAACACCAGCATCCAACAAATCACTACAAAACGTCCGTCGAAAATCATGAGGAGAAAACGATTCCACCCCCGACTGTTGGGCCCGTTTCTGTACAATAAGTAACACCGCTTGAGAACTCATACAACGATATTGAATTTTCCCACTCTTCCAGATCGGACACAATAAGGCCCCAGGAACATCACCCCGGACTTTCAGCCAACGGTTAACAATGGAGATCGCACTCTCAGGAAGATACACCAACCGATCTTTATTGCCTTTCCCCCCAATCACCTGTAAAGATCCCGTGTCAATATTCAAATCTTTTAATTGCAGCTTCACTGCTTCACTTCGACGTAAACCAGCACCCCGTAAAATGGCAATTAAGGCTGCATCCCTCACCCCTTGAATACTAGGATCATTCTCACACACCGCCATTAACGCCTTAATTTCATCGCTGGTTAACGCCCGTCCTCGCAGTTTCCTACTTTCCTTGATACTTGGTAAATCAATACAAACTGTGTAATCATCTCCACTCATTAACCCCAATCTTTTGGCCTCCTTAAGCACTCGTCTTAAAGCACACATCATTTTTGCTGCTGTCGCTGGTGCGTATTTTTCTAGTAAAGCAGCTTGAATAGCCGACGTATGCTGATATTTTAATTTTGCCCAATCAAGGGTCATTGCATCACATTCCCCATTAGTAAGAAGTTGGGCGATCGCATTAAGACTTCCCTGCATGGTGAGACGAGAACGAGGCGCAAGCGATCGCAGATAGACCGCTGCCGGATGTGCCGTCAAAGGTAGAGGAGACGCTAGTTTTAGGGAAGTGGTAGCTGATACCGTTAACATAGTTACTTATGAGAAGTGGCATTCTCACAACTTATTCTACCCCGACTGATTACCATCTCAATCTTTCTCCCCTGACTTCCCTCCTCCTTTCCAGTTACACTTAGGTGATTTCCGAGAACGCTTTTCCCATAGGGGGGGTAATCCGTTGGACTCAAGACTTTCAAAAAATAAAAGGAACACTTTAGTTAGCGGACATTGGTACATAACCTTTAAATTTCATGGTTTGCTTGTCTGAAAAAACAGAGG
>JBFRWB010000123.1:0-13070 GCA_051439375.1 Microcystaceae cyanobacterium | reverse complement strand
TGGGGAAGAAGTCTTGGATAACGATTCGCCAATTATCGAAGCATCAATTGTGGAAGTGAGTCTTCAAAATGCCTAAATTCCCTGTTGATGCACCCAAAGAAAACGTCTTAAAAGCCCTTAAAAGATTTAGGCGTAGGGTGGGCAATTGAGGTTAATTTAAAGACTAATTGGCTAATATTTTTTATTGCCCACCATAACAATCAATGTGGAGACGGTGGGCAAAACTAATCCCTTAATCACATTATTAAATAGCTTTTATATTTGCCCACCCTACACCCTTTCCTCTACCAATATGAATAATCTTAAGATTTAATATCTTCTAATAACCGCATGAGTGCAGGAACAACGGTTGGGGTTAAAAGGGTAGAAAAAGCTAATCCTCCCACTAAAACAATACCTAATCCTTGATATAATTCTGCGCCTTTTCCGGGCAGTAAAGCTAAAGGTAACATACCTAACACACTTGTCCCTGCTGACATAAAAATAGGACGTAAGCGATCGCTAACAGCATAATACAAAGCAGCATCTAAGTCTTTCCCGACTTCTTTCTGGAGTTGTAATGCCCGATCTACTAATAAAATCGCATTATTAACCACAATTCCCGTTAATATCACGAATCCTAACCCTGTAATCATATCCAAGGGAATCACCACACCGGGGATTAGATTAACTAAGACTAAACTTAATAATGCCCCACTGATTCCCATGGGGACGGTAGCCATAATAACAACTGGATAGGAAAAGGAACGATAAAGGGCAACTAAGAGTAAATAAGTGATGAAAAGGGATAAAACAAAAGTAGAGCCTAATTGAACCAAGGTTTCCCCTAATACATCCGCAGAACCGGCTAATTCAAGTCGGACATCAGGGGGTAAACTAGCACGCATCGGTTGAAGTACGTCCCTTTGAGCTTGTTCAACTAATCCTCCTAAAGAGGCTTCTCGTGCCACATTGGCGGTTAAGGTAATAGAACGGGTCAAATCTACATGATTAATACTATTAGGTCCCGTTGTTTCTACCACTTCTGCTACATCGCTTAGTTGAATGCGTTGGCCGTTCCCATTATAGATAGCGAGTTGTCGTAATTGATCTGGGGTACTAACAAATGTATTTTGTAATTCGACCGTCACGTTTAATTCCCGTT
This sequence comes from Microcystaceae cyanobacterium, assembly GCA_051439375.1. Lineage (GTDB taxonomy): Bacteria > Cyanobacteriota > Cyanobacteriia > Cyanobacteriales > Microcystaceae > JBGTGT01. The sequence continues at coordinate 11,926 of JBFRWB010000123.1, read as the reverse complement.
TCCCATCGACGAATTTAGAAGCTCTAAGTCCGCCTAACGCAACTTGTACCATTTCTCCGATGTCTTGCTCCGATAAGCCTACTTCTGCGAGTCTTGCACGGTTAGGAATGACTTGTAATTCCGGCGCACCAGTGACAAAATTAGAACGGACATTTTGCACCCCGTCTAATTCTTGTAATTGACCGCGAAGTTCCCCCGCAATTTGGTTTAATTGCTCTAAATCTTGTCCAATGATTTGCACTTCAAATTCTTTACCGGGATTTCGGAAGATAGAGAGACGACGAGGGAATAGGAACCGATATCCCGCAAAATTTCCACTGGCCGATCGCATTTGTGCCACCATATTATCTAGATTCTGACTGGTTGCATCTTCGGGATCAAGAAAAACCATCACCACCCTAAACCCACCTCGATGCACATATAAGGTACGACGGGTTAAGGGTAACTCTCTGGCAAATTTTCGCGGCCCCTCTGATAGTTTCACCGCTTCGGGAATGCTGGTTCCGGGGAAGGGTTCAGCTAACCACATAACAGCGTTACGGTTGCCTTCTGGGAGATAATCGGGCGGTGGCAGTAAAAAGACGCTAATTACCAATAAACTGATGGGAATCATTAAAATAATTACTTTTCTCAACGGTGCAGTACTATCGAGTGACCATGCAACAGTTCCTAAAATTAATTGTTCTAAGCGGCTTTGAAAAATGCGAAATAGATTAGATGTTTTGATAATGGCTCTTTCTAACCCATTCCCTTGTGGAATTCCTTGATTGTCTAGCATTTGTTGTGCTTCTGACCCTTTGAGGAATAACCCTGATAACATGGGAACAAGGGTAATCGCTGCAAAAAGGGAGACTAAGACAGAGGTAGAGAGAGCTAAACCGATATCAAAGAATAATTGTCCTGCTTCCCCTGTAACTAAGATAATCGGCGCAAAAACTGCTACGGTGGTTAACGTAGAAGCCAACATGGCCGCCCAAACCTCTTGTGTCCCCTCAATGGCTGCTTTTACGGGAGATTTTCCTTGCTGCATCTGGGTAAAGACATTTTCCAACACCACAATGGCATTATCGACCACCATCCCCACGGCAAAGGCTAATCCTGCTAAACTAATCACATTGAGGGATCGGCCTAATAAATTAAAAACAATAAAAACTGTTATTAAAGTAGTAGGAATCGTAATAGCAATCACCGCAACCGTTCGCAACGATCCCAAAAACAGGATTAAAATTAACGCAGCCAAGATCGCCCCAATAATCAAATTACCCTGTACAAAACGGATAGCTCCCTGAATATAATCATTTTCGTCGTAAGGAATATCAAAAGCAATCCCTTCCCCCGCTTGATCGAGTCTTTCTTCTAATTCCCCTAACGCTTCGCGAATTCCCGCCGAAATTACTGGGGTATTTCCTCCCACCTGTCGCACGATTCCCACGCCCACCGCAGGTAAATCATTACGAATTAAGGCTCTATCTTGGATTTGACGGCCAATTCTTGCTTCAGCCACATCTCCTAAGAAAATCGTCCCTGATTCATTTCTTCTGAGGATAAAGCTTTCTAATTGTTTAACATCCGTTGAGCGACTAATGGTTCGGACTCTGTATTCCCTACGCCCTACAATTAATGGACCTCCGCGAATATCTCGGTTATTGTTGCGCAAAGTGTTAACCACATCCGCAATAGTTAAACGGCGATCTGCTAAGGCTTTGGGATCTACCACTACCTCTACCTCTCTTCCTCGTCCCCCAGAAATAATAAACTCTCCAATTCCCGGAATTTGTCGAAAACGAGGGATGATAATATCATCAACCACATCTCGATAATGATTGTCATCGGCCGTATATCCTTCCTTGGGTAACAAGGTTACCCACATCATGGGCCGTGTACTTCCACTAACAATTTCTACCTCCGACTCTCCTGCTTCGGGGGGTAAGGCTTCTACTTGCTGCAATTGGGTGATAACATCAACTAACCGTTCGTTAACCTGACTATTCCAATCAAATTCTAAGGTGATACGACTGCGCCCCGGTGAACTGCTACTGCTGATTTCGGTGACTTCTTTGACTTCTTCTAAAGCTTCTTCGATGGGACGAGTGATAATGTCTTCTACCTCGGCCGGACTAGCTCCTGCGTAGGGTGTGCTAATGGTAATCTCTGGCTTTTCTCCACCGGGTTGTAATTCTAAAGGTAAGCGAAACAGGGATAAAGTGCCGAATAATGCCAATAAACAGAATAAAACGGCAGTTCCATGTCGCCAACGGACAGCAAGCTTAATCAGGTTCATACAAGGTGTTAGAGGAAGTCGTAATTAAACCTATTTTAGATTAAGTTTACATTTCTTTGCATTAACTCTTATGGTAGAACTTAGAAAAAGTAGTAAAACTGCTTCTAGTTCTTTGAGACGGATTGAGTATGATTAATCTTCTCAAATTGGTATTATCCACCTTGATCTACGAAAGAATAAGCTTGACAAGACCATACTACCGAGTCTATGGTTAAATGCGATGTTTAAATGCGTCTTAGCGTAACAACATTTTCCATGTTAAATTTTAAACGCTCAACCCTGATTGATGCACCGATAGAAACGGTCTGGCAATTCCACGAACGTCCCGACATTCTAGACTTATTAACCCCACCTTGGCAACCCGTCCAAATTGTACGACGAGAAGGCGGTTTAGGGGTTGGCGCAATCACTGAGTTTAGACTAATATTAGGATTTATTCCCATTCGTTGGTTAGCTTACCACACCGAATGTGAAGCTCCCTATCTGTTTGTTGATCAGCAAATTGAAGGACCGCTTAAATCATGGACACATCGCCATGAATTTATTAAGGAACACCCAAAAACTCGCCTTACTGATAATATTAATTATGAGTTGCCCGGAGGAATGTTAGCGGAATTTCTCCTAGGATGGTGGGTGAATTCCCGTTTAGAAATCATGTTTGAATATCGCCATAAAGTGACTCAAAGAGAATGTGAAAATCAAAACTAGGAAAGATTAACTCTAGAATGGTCTTTGCTCGTCTTAAATAAAATCAACCTGTGTTTTTAAAATTCATCAATTTCTCAGGTTCTATTTATTACTCTTTCAAGAAAGAACGTTAAGATCACAAGATAGCAAATTCTCTGTTGTTATTTTAGGAGAAAACAATGGCAGTTGACTATGATTTGGTCGTTATTGGTGGCGGTTCAGGGGGCTTAGTAGTAGCCAGTGCTGCTGCTCAATTACAAGCTAAGGTTGCTTTAGTCGAAAAAGCCCGTTTAGGAGGAGATTGTCTTTGGTATGGCTGTGTTCCTAGCAAATCTTTAATCCATGCTTCACGGGTTGCTTATCAAGGAAAACAGGGGCAACCGTTTGGTTTTTATGTAAACGAGACTAACGTTCATTTTCAAGAAGTATTAAGTCATGTACAAAAAGTGATTAAAACGATTGAACCCCATGATTCTCCCGAACGGTTTGAAGGACTAGGAGTTGAGGTAATTTTTGGGAATGGACAGTTTACTAATTCTCGAACCTTTACCGTTAATGGACGTAATTTAACCGCCCGCGCATTTGTTATTTCCACTGGATCTCGTCCTGCTATTCCACCAATTAAAGGGTTAGAAGAAGTTGGATATTTAACGAATGAACAAATTTTTTCAGTAACAACCCAACCTAAATCTTTGGCTGTCATTGGTGGCGGCCCAATTGGTTGTGAATTAGGGCAAGGGTTGCATCGTTTAGGGGTAAAGGTAACGTTAATTGCTAGTCGGAATCAATTGTTACCCAAAGAAGATTCTGATGCGTCTCAAGTGGTGGAAGATCAATTAAAAGCAGAAGGAATAAACTTGATTAAAAATACTCGTGTGACTCAAGTTGAAATGTTTGAGGGACAAAAAAAAATTTATTTAGGAAAAGACACCCTTTTAGTTGATGAAATTCTCTTAGCAACTGGACGAACTCCCAATGTAGGGTCTTTAAACTTAGAAAAAGCAGGGGTAGAATATAATAAAAAAGGCTTAACGGTAAACAACAAACTACAAACGACTAATCCTCGTATTTATGGTTGTGGTGATGTAATTGGCGGTTATCAATTTACCCATGTAGCAGCACATGAAGCGGTAACGGTATTAACTAATGCCCTATTCTTTCCTTTTAGTAAGGTAAATTATCGAGTGATTCCTTGGGCAACTTTTACCGATCCTGAATTAGCAAGAGTTGGGTTGAATGAAACCGAAGCAAAACAAGAGTATGGAGAAGAGATGTATGTCTTTAAACAGCCCTTTTCAGGGGTTGATCGCGCCCAAGCAGAAGGCGCAACCCAAGGTTTTTCTAAGATTATTACTCGTCCCAATGGTGAGATTTTAGGCGCACAAATTGTTGGTACAATGGCAGGTGAATTAATTCATGAAATTGTCTTAGCTATGAATTACAATCTTAAAGTTTCTGCTTTAACGGGAATTCATATTTATCCAACCCTGTCTGAAGTGAATAGTAAAGCAGCTTTACAGTTTAAAAAAGAAAAATATGCTCAAAATAAAACACTACAAACTATCCTAGCATCGTTATTTAATCTACTACGACGCTACCAATAAATAAGGAATTTAGGAAAAAGATGCACCAAGTTTTTCTCTATTTCTTCTTTTAAGCTGATAAAGTGACAACTTGATTTTTAGCATTACCTTCTAGGGAATTGTCTAATAAATTAGAGGATGATTGATGAGAAGGTTGAAGACAATCTAAATATTCTTCGACTAATCCTTCTCCCCACAATTCCCCTAAACGCACTAGATAGTAACTATCTAGGTTAAGGGAATCTTCAGATAAATAGGGATAGGCAACTTTAATCAGTTTATTTAACATAAATTGCTCCTTGGGTTTATCACTTGAGTGGGTTAATAAGAGTTATAGGATTGATCGCTTTGGCTCAAAGCAATAATAAATAAATGCTTTATATCCATAAGTTAGCATATTCATTTAAGTTCGATTAATGTTTTTTATCTATGCAATTTTAAATATTAATTGTTCTTTTTCACTGCTTACACATAATTTTATTTGCCTAAATTTACGGAATTAATATCAAAGTTGCATCTCATAAGTTTCCAAATAAGAGAATTGAAATTTGACGGATCTTTGTATTTTATTTTGTTAAAGTTTGTTAAAAGAACTCGTATTTTTTAGGAAAAATAGAACAGTTAAACCTAGTAATATCACTGATGCCAATAAGCTCTGTTTCTGCACCAGCATTTCAGCACATATAGCTGAATCAGGGCGATAAATTTACAAAAATTAACTAAATTGGCAACAGAAAGAATACCTATATTACTTTTTCAGGTTGATTATCTTTAAAGTTAAAAATTATGTCATATCATAGTGGTTCAAGAAAATAAACGATATAATTGGCAATATAAGCTTGAAATCATGTCACAATGAACATTTATCCTGACTTTTCTACCAGTGGCTATAAAGTCACAGCACCCTTGGGAAGCAATATTCAAGGGGGAAGAGTCACCTACAAAGGGATACACCTAGCGAGTCATACCCCGGTGGTGATTAAACAGTTTCAATTTGCCACAATGGAGGATGAAGCAGGGTATAAAGCGGTAAAGCGAGAATTAAGTGTTTTACAAGGGTTGGATCATATTGGGATTCCTAAATACCGTGATCAATTTGATTCGGGAGAGGGACTTTGTTTAGTACAAGATTATATTAAGGGGGTTTCTTTAGCGGAAATTTCTCAGTTTAACCCTGAAGAAGTTAAGGAAATTGCTCAACAAGTCTGAGAGATTTTAGTTTATTTACAAAACCGCATTCCTCCCATTATTCATCGGGATATTAAACCAGAAAATATTTTAATTGAAAGGATTCCTTCTCATTTTTCCCGTAAAAAAGGAGAGATACCTCCTCATTCTACCCTTAAAAAAGGGGGAGGTTTTAGGGTGTATTTAGTGGATTTTGGCTTTGCAAGAATTGGTGGGGGTACAGTAACGGCTTTAAGCAGTATGGTAGCAGGAACGGCGGGATTTATGCCACCTGAACAATTATTAAATCGTCCATTGGGGTTAAATTCGGATTTATATGGGTTGGGTGCGACTTTGATTTGTTTATTGACTGGGATAAAATCAACGGAGTTGGCTAATTTAGTCAACAGTGATTTTACGATACAATTTCAGGCGTTATTAAATCATCTAAATCCTGATTTTGTGACATGGTTAGATAGGATGGTTAACCCTAACCGAGAGCAACGGTTTCCTGATGCAGCAACGGCGTTAAAGTTATTAAATTCAATCGAGGTTAATAAAGTTAATCAATCTGAGATTAAAACTAATATAGAAATGGAAGAATACAATAAAATGATAGCTCATTATAAAGCAATTTCTAGTAATGTTATTGATCGACATATAGGATGGTTACTGACTATCAATTTAATATTGTTTTGCTTGTTATTTTTAGGAGGTCTCTCTAGATTCTCATTATTTACTTATAAAATAAATTTACCCGAACTCCTACAAATATTTGGTGTTTATAGTTTGTACAATAATATTGGAATTTTAGGAATTTGGTTAGGGTTGAGATATCCAACGATAAAATGGTCAAGTGACATATCCCCAAACAATCCAAAACTATCTGCATTAACCTATTTTTTTCTATCGATAGTCATCTTATATTTCTTCTTTCATTCAATTCTCTTATCAACAAATTTTGTGTTTTCTTTCATGCTTTATGGAGTGCTATCTGTCTTTTCTCCTTTTATGATTGTTAATATCACTGAGTATAAATTGAATGATTATTATTATTTATATCTTTTTGGTCTTCTTTTATTGATTCAACAATCGAGTATTTTTATGTTTACATCTATTTCTTGCTTTTTGACTGGCAATTTTATGATTGGTTCAATATTAATAGGAATAGGCTGTCTTTTTGGAGTAGTATTTTTCTTACTGTTTGATAACAATAGTCATAACGAGGTTAACTAATGAAAAACACTATCATTTCTTCTCCCAGTACACAATATAAAATTCTTGAAGAATTAGGACACAATTATGAAGGAGGACGAAGAACTCTAAAAGCGTTAGACTTAGAAAACCATCGGTTAGTGGTGATCAAACAGTTTCGCTTTGTCACCTCTCAACAGACTTGGAACAATTTAAAAGTCATTCAAAGGGAAATCGAAGTTTTACGCCATCTTGATCATTCTCATATTCCTGACTATTTAGAGAGTTTTGAAGGTGAAAAAGGACTCTATTTAGTGCAAGAATACAAAGAAGCAAAATCTCTTAATCAACTCCGCAGTTTTAGCATAGAGGAGACTGAACATATTGCAGAGCAAATATTATCTATTTTAGTATATTTACAGAAACAAAATCCTCCTATTTTTCACAGAGATATTAAACCAGAAAATATCTTAATTGAAGAAATACCTTCTCCAGCTACTGTTAAAAATGAAGAGATGACTCATCAGTCCATTTCTAGTAAGGAAGAAAGTATTAGGGTTTATTTAGTGGATTTTGGGTTAGCAAAAGAAGGAGAAAATCCCTCTGCTGCACTCAGTAGTGTCATGGTGGGAACACCGGGGTTTATGTCTCCTGAACAATTATTGAATAAACCGTTAACTAAGTCCTCAGATTTATATGGGTTAGGAATGACATTAATTTGTTTGCTGACAGGGAAAAAGTCTACAGAAATTGAACAATTAGTCAATGATGATTTTACAATTAATTTTAGACCTTATGTTAAAAATCTTTCTCATCGTTTAATTCAATGGTTGGAAAAAATGGTTCAACCAAACTTAAAAGATAGGTTTGAAAGTGCTGAAATAGCCTTATCTGTTTTAAATCAATTAGAACAATTTCCCTCTCCAATTATTAAAATTGTACCAAGTAGTTTATCCTTTAAATGTGATCAATGGGGAAAAATATATAGTCAAACATTGAGAGTCTTCGACTGTACAACTAACAAAATCATACAAGGAAAATGGGAAGTCGAACCTCATTTAAGTGATCCTCCTCATACTCCAGAACATCATGATTGGATTTCGATTATTCCTCAAAAATCTAAGGGGCATGATCAAACTTATAAGGTTACAATAAATACAAAAAAAATAAGAGTTAATCAATTATATGGTCGCCAAATTAGATTTCACACGAATTCTTTAGAAAGTCTTACCTCTATTACTATTGACGTTTTTGTTCAAAAAATTCAATACCTCTCGCTTTTTCTTGCCTTAAAATATGTGCTTTGGTTAGGACTTTGGTTGGGAATAACTTTGTTAATTATTAGTGAGCATTCTGAGACTCTTCCCGATGAACTTTATCCCTTTTATGTTTTAGTTTTTACTATTGTGACATTTGGGTTGTCTTTTGCACCTCTCATAATACTTTGGATCAAAACAGATGGGTTTGGTTATGAACATTATCGCTATAAAAATCAAATGCTCTCTTTAATATTATTACTTGCTTCATTCTTTTTTTCTTTTGTTATTTTTGTTTTTTCTTTGATCACCACAATAATAATTACAGCTTTGATATCTTCATTACAAGCACAATGGATGATACTAGCTGGTATAATTGCTACTGGTATGACTAGCTCAGGAATTTATATCCTAACCTCTAATAAAAAGTTCAGCTTAGGGTTGTGGCTTTCAGGAAGCTTAGGGGTTATTCTAGGAGTAATGATTCATTTGGGTTCCCCTATTTGGTTAATCATCCTTTTAACCCTTGGAAGTTTTGGTATTGTCTATTATTTTTCTATGCAAACCAGACTAAAATATCGCCGTTTAGAAAGACAAGGAAAATTGATTAAATCTTAATCTAGCAATTCCCATAGCTGAGAGAATAAGGGTTTGAGTAATGATATCGCCTCGCAATAAATTGACGAGGCTAATAGAAAACGTTCAATAAATTGAACTAGAAAATCTACTTTTTAACCGAGAATGAAACAGTCCTTCCCCTCTTCCCTACCTCCACCACAACTAGGTTTTATAAGTCGGATTCGGTATAAACTACCCAGTCAGCCATTATTATCTTTTTCGTTTAAGCCACTGTAGAGTAAATAAAACTAAAAAACAAGGATTGTTAATCAAATATCGTTTCCAGAGTCTTCTAGGTTCAGTTACCAAGCGATATAACCATTCTAATCCCCATTTCATCATCCATCGAGGGGCTTGGGATACCATCCCGCTATGAAAACTAAACGCTGCACCTACCCCTAACATAACGCAAGGAAGCTCAGGGACTTGTCTAGCCATCCATTGTTCCTGTTTCGGACAGCCTAAGCCAACAAATACCACTTTAGCACCAGATTTAATAATTTCTTGTCGATATTGTGCTTCTTCTTCCAAAGTCAGAGAACGAAAAGGAGGAGAAATTGCACCTGCTATATTTAATTGAGGAAACTGTTGATTTAACCGAGTTTTAAGGCGAGTTAGCATCTCAGATGTTCCCCCATAAAGAAAAATGGGAATCTGTTTTTGTGCCGCTCTTTCACACAACGCTAACATAAGATCAGGACCATAAACCCTTTGTTGATTTTTAATCCCTAATAGCCGTAATCCTATGACTAAAGGCATTCCATCAGGGGTTACCAATAAGGCATTATTTAAGATAGTTTGATAAGCAGATTGCCAATATCCCATCATCACTACATGAACATTGGCTGCAACGATATATCCAGAGATTTTCTGTGTAACCCAATCTTCAATGCGATCGCAAGCATCTGAGTAACTGGTGCTATCAATGCGAGTTTTAATAATGATCCGACTATTCACAGTATTTCTTGAGTAATGAAGAGGGTCTAAATTTTAGTCTAAGGGGAATTATTTTATCGTCTGCTAAATCTTTAGCTTTTTTCAACAAGACACCATCTTTAGTGGGTGATTTTATCGGAGAAAGCAGAGTGATACAAATGACGATGACTCCAACTGAGTAACATTAACATCAGCAGTTTAAGGGTTAAGGGAGCAAAGTAAAGACTACAAAGAAGGAGTAATAGGGCAAGTAAGCGAGCAGTTAAGCATTCTATTTCTTCGGTGGCGATTGATCCCACCATAAGGGCAAAACTTGCAAGACTGAGGGTAATTAGGAGAGGCATAATCATAGGAGGATTCCTCAAAGCAATCGGTGATGTCTGTCAATCACTACTGTGAGTATGCCCAGTCCTTCGTAAAAAATTATACAGTTTGTTAAAATTCGGCAATCTTTAAAGTTCGTCAGTTTGATTAAATAGAATCTAAGATTTTCTGAGAAACTTTCTCAGAATTTCTGAGAAAAATAGCTGCACTCGGAAGATAGAGTTCCATGGGCGCAAACCTTGCGCCCCTACAAAGTAGAAAATAAACAAAAAAAAGAGGATTCATCATTGATTCCCCTTTTCAATCGCCAAAGATTAGAACAACAAACAAAAATAGTTTATTTCTTGCGTTTAGCTGCGATCGCACCTAAGCCAAATAAACCTAAGCCTAAGACAGTACCCGGTTCAGGAACAGTATTAGACAAGAAGATTAATTGACCCCCTTCAACAAGGTCTGCACTGGCAATAATTCCATCCGTGATACCATGGGCTTGAACATCAAAGATAAAGAGTTTTTCCCCCTCTTTCGTGTCAAAAAGATCGGTCACATCTAAAATCCCTGAACTTTCCCAGTTACCACAATCACCTGCACCGCTATCGGTGACACCAACGGGAACAACGACACTACGATCCAATTGAGCAATACGGGTCGCAGATCCGGGGGAAGTGGGATCAAGTTTCCAAATAGAAGCTTCTTCACCAGTGGTTTGACAAAATCCACTAAAAGAACGGTCTTCTTGAACATAAATATGCCCATCGTCAGCCCAATCTAAATTATCAGGACTCCGTAAGCCAAAATCTTGTTTGTCTGCATCATCCCCATCATAAAGAATAGAGATATCACCCGTTAGGTTATCGACATCAACATCAATGATATAAGTCGTTCCCCAACTATCATCTGAGAAAAGATTACTCCGACCCGTAGAAGACATGACCACCTGAGAACCATCAAAAGGATTCGTCGCAACATCTTCAGGACGGGAGAAAAGAAAGACATCTTGAGTGGTTAAACCGGGGACAATGGTATTGTCTAATAAAGCAGCACGACCCGTTTGAGTATCTAACCCATCTTGAGTCGCATAACCATCCCCATCAAAGCCATCACTGTCATCTCCATTGATAGCACCTTCATTGAGAATTTCTACCCAATTACCCGTCAGAGAACCGCCTGTACCATTAAAGTCAGCAGGTGTTGTCTCTCCTGTGTCTGATTGCCATGCGTATAATGTTCCTTGGGCTAACCCGTTACGATCTAAGAAACTATTATCATTCAGGGCATTTTTCTCCCCAACATACAGATATAAAGGCGCACCTTGTCGGTCATCTCCTAATAAAAGAGCCACCTTAGTGGGATCACCTGAATCAATGGGAGTGACATTTTCCCAGCCCCCGCGACCCATTTCAGGAACTGCCCATAATGCGCCCCCTTCGGCACTATCAACGGAATCTGCATTAAGTACAAATTGAGTTCCACCGTTGGTTTCTTCACCCGTAAAATAAAGATTATCCACAAAGCCAAAAGTTCCTGCTTCAACGCTTTGACTAGAACAAAAGCGATTTAAGGATGCACCTTTGGGAAATTGGGAGACATCGGTGATTAAATTACCTTGACGGTCAAAAACCCGATCAAAGGCTTGTCCAGCATTAATGACACCACGGCTTGCAATGTCAATATCAAAGAAAGTAACGCGGGCACCGCCACTGACGGTAACATCATTGAGTGGATCACTATCTTTGGTATTAAGGTCATAAGCATAACCGCTCCTAAAAACTTACTCAAACTTACTCATTTAAGTAATCGCAGACCGAACAGCTTTGTCTGCTAGGGTCAGAGAATCTCACTCTGAAGAAAAAGTGCCAGTTGGCTTGCTACTCACCCCC
>JBFRWB010000122.1:0-28139 GCA_051439375.1 Microcystaceae cyanobacterium | reverse complement strand
GCCGCAGGGCTTGCGGTTACGGTCTGTGGAGCGAGTGTAAGACCCGAACAGAGTAAGTCTGTGAAGGCAACTGCTAAGAAGCAGAAACCTAGATCGTGAGGTCTAGGAATCACCGTCCGTTTTACGGCGGTGAGGATGTCAAAATATACCGAACTGTAACCCCAAAAATCAAGGAAAGGCGTGTTACGATAAAAGAGATTTCTCCTGTTTTTATCGGAAAATTCTCCCTTATTATGAGCAGAAACCTGATCAAACCTGCTAAAATCAGTCAAGTTTTACCCAACTCTCTGGCCGCCGAAATTGGATTTGAAGTTGGAGATGCCATTGTTTCTATTAATGGTATGAACCCTCGCGATTTAATTGATTATAAGTTTTTTTGTGCCGATGAAATATTAGAACTAGAAGTTTTAGATACCAAAGGAAAAACCCACCAGATTGAAATTGCAAAAGAATTTGACGATGATTTAGGATTAGAATTTGAAGACGCTCTCTTTGATCAACTAATTCAATGTAATAATCACTGTCCATTTTGTTTTATTGACCAACAACCACCGGGGAAACGAGAAACCCTTTATCTCAAAGATGATGATTATCGCCTTAGCTTTCTTTATGGTAGCTATTTAACCCTGACCAATTTACCCCAGAAAGAATGGGAAAGAATCGAACAAATGAGGCTTTCTCCCCTTTATATATCAGTTCATGCCACCGAAGCTGATGTGAGAATTCGTCTCTTAAAAAATAAACGTGCGGGACAGATTTTAGAGCAATTGCAATGGTTTCAAGAGAGAAGATTACAAATTCATGCTCAAGTGGTTGTCTGTCCTCATATTAATGATGGTATTCATTTAGAAAAAACCTTACTCGATTTAGCCCATTTTCATCAAGGCGACATACCTGCTGTTATTTCGGCGGCGGTTGTTCCCGTTGGCTTAACTCGCTTTCGTCCATCCCAAGATGAACTGATTCCAGTAACCCAAAAAAAAGCGCAAGAAGTTATTAGTTTAGTACAGAAACTACAAGAGCAATTTAAGCAACAATTTGATAGCCACTTTGCATGGTTAGCTGACGAATGGTTTTTAATCGCTCAACAAGCGTTACCCCCAGAATCTCATTACGAAGATTATCCCCAGATTGGCAATGGAGTGGGGTCAATTCGTTTATTTCTTAAAGAATTTCAGCAAAAAGCCAATCAACTTTTACCGACCAAAATAGAGCAACCCAAGCAGTTAACATGGGTGGTTGGTAATGCGGTGAAAATAGCGTTCCAGCCCCTTGTAAAACGGCTTAATGAAGTAGAAGGGCTAACGATTAATTTAGCCGCTTTAAATAGCGAGTATTGGGGACAGGAGATTACAGTAACAGGCTTACTAACAGGACAGGATTTAAAACAAAAACTGGATAAGATTGACTTAGGGCAAGGAATTTTGTTACCGTCTATGATGTTAAAGCATGGAGAAACTCGTTTTCTTGATGACTTAACGGTAGCAGATGTGGCTGATGCCTTGAATGTTCCCATTTACCCTGTAGCTAGTGTAGAGGAACTCCTTAAAACTTGCCTTAATTTCTGTCATTATCCTTCATGACTTAAAGAGCGTTAGCCCAACTATGTTAGTGATTACTGGTTATTACGAAACTTTAGACCTTTTCCACGAGATTGATTATTGTGAAAATCTTCTCTCAATTTTAGATCCAGAAACCCCTTCTTTAAAACCTCAACTAGCTCATTTTGTGGATCATTTTCGGGAGTTATATTTTCATGATATTAGCCAACCCGAAGATGGCTTGATTTTACCTAATCGCTATCATATTGATCAAATTATTAAATGGGCAAAAGACTGTTCGAGTCACAATGCAATTATTTTGAGTGGTGCAGGAATGGGAAGAAGTCCGGCTGCTGCTTTAATTTCTTTGTGTGAATGGGGATATTCAGTTGATAAGGCAGTAGAAACCGTATTAGATTTAAAGCCTTTAGGCTGTCCTAATCAATTTATGTTAAAATTATACGGCAATCAAACTTTAGAAGAAGCGGTGATTGCTGCCGGTTTTTATGAAGAAGATATTTTATTTAAACATCATCCGCTCTATATTTTTCTAGATATTGATGGGGTACTTATTCGAGAAAAGAGTGAGGATAAGCCAACAACCGAAATGGATAATTATTATCAGTTTACCCCAGACTGTTTAACAACTTTTGAGAAAATCTTACGTCCCTATACTAACTATCGTATTGTGGTTTCTTCAGCGTGGGGAAGTATTTTTTCTTTAGACGAACTTCGCTCTCATTTTTCCCCTGATGTTGCCAAAAATGTGATGGGAGCAATGCCTATTACCGATGATACTGAAACCTATTTTCGTTATCGAGATGTTTTACAATATCTAGAAGATAATAACTTAAAATATAGTTCTTGGGTGGCTATCGATGATATCGCAGGACATTATCCTTCTGAAACTTCTGTGATTGTTACCAATGCTAAAATAGGGTTTGATCTTAAAGCAGCGCAAGCCTTAGAAATTTATTTGGAAATGGTAAATTAAATTATATGTTAGTTAGTTTTCGTTGTGTTAGGTGGAGAAAGGGAAGGTATAATTGAGACTCAACTGACATAGCTTATCTGTTAAATCGGAGTCAACACCACTGTGGTTAGAATTCTTAAACTTAATCAATTATCCTCAGAAGAACTCGCAACACTGAAAAAACGCTCAGAATTAGACATAGATGAAGCCCTTACTATTGCTCAAGAAGTAATTACTCAGGTTAAAAACGAAGGAGACATCGGCGTTATTAAATATGCTCGTAAATTTGATTATCCAGAAGCAACCACGGAAAATATTAAAGTAACGCCCGAAGAATTCGCCCAAGCCAGAGAATTAATCGACCCAACCCTTAAACGTGCCGTTAACATGGCCTTTCGCAACATTAAAGAAGTCCATCAGCGACAAATGCCCGAACAAATGACCCTTGCTGAAATTGATACAGGAGTCTTTGCAGGGGAAAAAATTACTTCCTTACCGAGTGTCGGGTTATATGTTCCGAGGGGAAAGGGGGCTTTTCCCTCCATGATGTTAATGTTAGCCGTTCCTGCACAGGTCGCAGGTGTAGAGAAAATCGTCGTTTGTACCCCTCCCGATAAACAAGGAAAAGTTGAACCTGTCTCCCTTGTCGTAGCAGAAATGGCAGGTGTAACGGAAGTTTATAAATTAGGAGGTGTACAAGCGTTAGCTGCAATGGGAATAGGGACAAAAACCGTTTCCAAAGTCGATAAATTAATCGGCCCTTGTAGTATCTATGGTGCAGCAGCCAAGCGCATTTTATTTGGAACAGTAGATGTGGGACTTCCGGCAGGTCCGAGTGAATCAATTGTATTAGCCGATGCAACCACTAACCCCCAACTAGCCGCCTTAGACTTACTGATTGAAGCCGAACATGGTGCAGATTCAGCCGCCTTATTAGTCACCCATAGCGAAACAGTGGCAGAAAAAGCGAGTCATCATGCAGAAGAATATCTAAAGCGTCTTCCCCAATGGCGGCGGGATTTTTGTGAAAAAGGGTTAGCCTCCTACGGGGGAATCATCTTAACCGACAGTTTAGACGCTTCTATTGCCTTTATTAATGATTATGCACCCGAACACTTAGAAGTATTGGTGAATGATCCCCTCAGTGTAGTCGGTAAAATTAAAAATGCAGGAGAAATATTATTAGGGGCGCATACTCCATCCTCTGCTGCAACTTACGCCATTGGTATTAATGCAGTCTTACCCACAGGCGGTTTTGCTCGTTCTTATTCTGCCGTTTCCGTATTTGATTTCCTCAAGCGTTCTACCCTAGCTTACTTAACACCCGAAGGATTTGATCAAGTTAAACAAACAGCCTTAACCTTAGCAGAGTATGAGGAATTTCCAGCCCATGGTTTAGGGATTTCTGAACGAGAAACCTTATTATAAAAAATTATTTAAGGATACTAATCGCCTTCGATTTGTTTTACTGATACTTCAACCGCATCTACATCAATTGTTCCCGGTAAGGTGACTCGTTTAAACTGATTTCCCTCCACTTGTAACACCTCTCCACAATTAGGACAGCGACACTCAGACGTTTTAAACCCTGTAAATTCATACTGACACACAGGACAAGGGGCTTCAACTAAATTTCGCTTTAACCACCACCGTAAGCCCCAAACAGAAATCACAGGTAAAACAGCTAAGATAGCGATAAAAATCAAAAAACCATTAACAATCCATCCTAAACCAATAGAAGTTAGCAAAACGCCCCCTAAAATCAAGGTTAGCAGACAACCAAACCCCGAATTATTCATCGATGCCAATTTAGTAAAATTTTGCTTCACGAAAAATCACCCTCTGTTTTAGACAAGTTTTACAGTTCACCCCTGATATTTGTCTATCCTAACCTTGATTCCCTTAAACTAGGAGTATTGATTTTGTACGGTCATTTCCTTTAACCCCTGTGTCTATCTCTGTTCCCACCACCATTCGTTTTCTCAAAACCCCCACTCAATCAGCATGGATTGAACAAGCGATCGCTAATTTAGACCTTATCTTGTTGGATCACTCCCATTGTGAAAGAAAAGCCGCCGGAGTCGCCATCAATTTAATGTTTCGCTATCCATCCCATACAACATTGGTACGAAAATTAACAGCGATCGCCCAAGAAGAACTAGAACATTTTGAACAGGTGAATCAATGGTTAGATCGTCGGGGAATTCCGTTACGTCATCTCTCTTCTCCTCCCTATGGATCCCATCTCAAAAATCAGGTTCGTCGCCAAGATCCCGCCCGTTTGTTAGACTCATTATTGGTGGCTGCCCTAATTGAAGCCCGTTCCCACGAACGTCTGGGTTTATTAGGCCAATATTGTCCTGATTCAGCCTTAAGTCAATTTTATCGAGGTTTAATGGCTTCAGAAGCCCGTCACTACGGAATTTATTGGGTACTTGCCCATACTTACTTTACGAAAGAGGAAGTCACAGCGCGTTTATTGGCATTATCTGAGATAGAAAGTGAAATTTTAACCACACTTCACCCAGAACCTAGAATTCATAGTTGAGGAATTCCTTAAGATAACATTAAGATTAAGAACATTTACTCAACCTACAGCATCAAAAGGTGATCTCTTCTCAAAAAATATGTTAAACTTAACATAAATACAAATACTCGATTATCGTTAGCCCATTTCATCATCTTACGAATCGGCTTTAGCCCCTAAAGATGACAAAGGGCAAACGAACCAGTAAAAAGCCACTGTATTTAACAAAGGAGCAATCTAAATCGATGGATTACATTGACAAGATACTAGAAAAGCTCAAAGATTGGGCGCAAAAAATTATTGATGATCTTTTAGGCCCACAAGCAGAACCTGAACCGGAATTAATTCCCATTCCAGTTGATAACCGCCGCAGACAGCGTTAGTCAATAACCGTGTCTTCCCAAGATTCACTGCATTTTAGGGTATTAACCCTTCACGGCCCCAATTTAAACTTACTCGGTCAAAGAGAACCGGGGATATATGGGGTTGTCACCCTAGAGCAAATTAATACGCTTCTAGCTAGAGAGGGAAAAGATTTAGGTGTGAGTATCTCTAGCTTCCAGTCTAACTGCGAAGGGGAACTTATTGATCAGATACAGCAAGCGATTAACCAATATCAAGGAATTATTATTAATGCGGGAGCTTATACCCACACTAGCGTTGCTATCCGAGATGCGCTGGCGGCGGTTAAGCTACCAACGGTAGAAGTACATTTAAGCAATATATATAAAAGGGAAGAATTTAGACATCATTCCTATATTGCTCCTGTGGTTATTGGTCAAATTAGCGGTTTTGGTGCAGATAGCTATCGCTTGGGGCTTTATGCTCTAGTTAATTATTTACAAACACACTAATACCATGCCTGACTCTATTATGTATCAAGGGGACAGCTTTGTCTTGCTAGAAACAGATAAAGCAGAGGAGTTGTTAACCCCTGAAGAGATGTTAGAGAAATTATTAAAGATTTTACCATCACAATTAGATAGTTTACCGAAAGATGTGCAGAAATTCACCTCTTTAGTGGAAAAAGCAACTTATGTTAGGGATAATTATTGTGAGTTAGATATGGGAGAGGGTAAATATTTAGAGTGGTATGTGGTACGTTTAGAAAAAAAATAGGTGCTGTAAACTTTTAATCAGACAATCTTATGTTATCTGAGCTTCTTTTCACTTTTCTCCCGTCCCCGCTCATCTTTTTTCCTGTTATGTTACCTTATACAACAATAATTGTAGCTGTTTAATCTCTTCTTAACGATTTCTGCCTCTTGTCAATTCTAAATTCTAAATTCTTTAACAACCCTTTACTTAATCCAAGACAGAAGGGATAATCGAGGATACAGGGTGATATTGACTTATTAAGGAGAAAGAATTGTGACTCGTCAAACCCAACAAAGTTGGCAACCTATTGTCGGTGGTATTCTGGCTGCACTGTTAGTGCTAGTTAGTTTAAACTCATTTGTCGTGATTAACCCTGGCCAAGCAGGTGTTTTAAGCGTCTTAGGAAAAGCACAGGATGGCGCATTACTCGAAGGACTACACTTTAAACCCCCGTTTGTCTCAGCAGTAGATATCTATGATGTAACGGTACAAAAATTTGAAGTTCCTGCTCAAAGTTCAACCAAAGACTTACAAGACTTATCCGCTAGTTTTGCCATTAATTTTCGTTTAGATCCCCAAGAAGTGGTAACAATTCGGCGAACTCAAGGCTCTTTACGCAATATTGTTGCTAAAATTATTGCCCCCCAAACCCAAGAGTCTTTTAAAATTGCAGCAGCAAAGCGTACTGTTGAACAAGCTATTACTCAGCGTAACGAACTCAAAGAAGACTTTGACAATGCGCTCAATTTTCGTTTAGAAAAATATGGGGTCATTGTCCTAGATACCAGTGTTGTGGATTTGACCTTTTCTCCCGAATTCTCAAAAGCTGTCGAAGATAAGCAAATTGCGGAACAACGGGCGCAAAGAGCCGTTTATATTGCCCAAGAAGCAGAACAACAAGCTCAAGCGGATATTAACCGTGCTAAAGGGAAGGCAGAAGCCCAACGACTGTTAGCTGAAACCTTAAAAGCACAGGGCGGTTCTTTAGTGTTACAGAAAGAAGCAATCGAAGCGTGGCGAGAAGGTGGCGCACAAATGCCAAGGGTTTTAGTGACTGGTGGCGACAATAACAGTAGTGTACCTTTTCTGTTTAACCTAGGAGATTTACCCGAATAAAATAAGGACAAAGGGCTTTTATTTCTTAAATTTTGTCCAATTCCAAAAGCCTGTTTTCTTGCTGTCCTCTTCTTGATCTTTTTTGCTGCCTCTACTACTGATAGGATTATTGGGGGCAGCTTTGTTGTATTCGCTGCAAGCTTGACGCACAAGGGGATCATGGGGGTTGCCTTTAAATGCAGTCCCGATATGGACTTTAGCCATAGACAGTTGATTTTTTCTCAGGTAAGCTAACCCCATTAGGGCGTGACAACGGGAGTCTTTAGGCTCAATTTTGAGGGCATCCCGAATCTCATACATGACTCTATCATAATTTTCTTTCTCCAAGGCTTCTTGAGCGCGTTTAAGATAGGTATCTAAACCAGAGGTGGTTGTTTTTGGAGATGCGGCCTCAGTGGGTTGGGAGGTTTGAGAAGCGGAGGAGGGTTGTTCTCTCTGTTTTTTAGAAACCGTTGTTGATTTAGGTTTAGCGTTTTCCCTCTGGCTAAGTTTAAGATAAACCAGATTAAGCTCACTAATCTCAGCAATCCGCTTATAAACTTTATCTAAATCATCATATTGATGTTTATGTAACAAACTTAGTATTTTTAAATAGGCTAATTCTAAATTTTTATCTACAGTCAGCAGCTTTTTAGCCGCCTTGCTTTCTACCTCAGCAAGATGGTCATCTGTAATCAGTCTGCTAGTTTGAGCTAATACAATTAAATATTCAGAACGGCTGTTTTCTCTCGATAGTTTCTCATAAGACGGGTTAACGATACGCGAAAGCAATTGACCTGCTTTTTGTTTAGCCATTTCTTCTTTGGCCTTACAGGTGTCAGGATGGAGACGATAAGCTATTTTCAAATAACGCCCTCGAATTTTATCCATCCCTGCATTGATGGGAACACCCAAAATTGCATAGTGATCGATTAATTCATAACGAAAGAGTCCTTTTATAATCGGAAAAATCATAGGATTGTCATTTTAAATACTAGGATTGATCATCCTTTTCTAAATTATCCTCAAGAAATGAGAAAAAGACCAATCAGTGAGTAACTCGGATCACCCTCCATCTGTGATCCCTATCATATATTGTTCCCACAATAAAAAGTTTTCAACCACTCAAGGGCATTTTGTAACGCATCGCTCAGGGATGGATGGATTTTGCCATTAGTGGCTAAAATACGTCCTGTTTCTGCCTTAATGGGACTCCCATCATAGGCGGTCACTTTTCCACCGGCTTCGGTTAAAATCACCCATCCTGCTGCAATATCCCACAGTTTAATCCCTCTTTCCCAATATCCATCTAAACGGCCACAGGCAACATGAGCTAAGTCTAGGGAAGCTGAGCCACTGCGTCGCACCCCTTGGGTAAGATGGGTAAGATAACAAAATTCAGGGTAATTTGTATCGAAGGTTTGACAGCGATCGTAGGCAAAACCCGACACTAACAGGCTTTTTGCCAATTCTTCTGTCTGGGATACCTGAATTGGCCGACGGTTTAATGTCGCACCTAACCCAGTTGCTCCCCGAAACAATTCCTGACGAAAGGGATCATAAATAACCCCTACATGGGGTGTTCCTTGTCTCAGTAAGGCGATGGAAACGGCTGAAACTGGATAAGAATGGGCATAATTGGTCGTCCCATCCAGTGGATCGATCGCCCATAAATAATCGGTATCTGAGCCATCAAAATGACCTGACTCCTCGGTTAAAATGGCATGATCACGAAAGTGTCGCTGAATAACGCTCAAAATTAAGGCTTCTGCTTTTTGATCGGCTTCTGTTACCAGATCCCCTGAGATTCCCTTTTCTTGAATATTATCTAAATTGCCCCATAAATCTTGCAGAATTGCACCGGCTGCTAAGGCTGCTTCTGTGGCTACTTCTAGGAAGCATTGTCGTTGGTTTAGCTCAGTATTCATGTTGTTTGGTCGATTGAACGTGAGTTGAAGGAGGCAGGGGTTGAAAGACAGGAGACGAAGGAGGGAATTGACGACTGGGTTTCTAAAACCTAATGGGCTAATATCTCAACCCTAGCACTAACATCTAGAACCTAACACCTCTGTTGTACCAAAATCTGGTGATCCAATACCCAAGCTATTCTAATCTTCGTCTAGGGGTAAACCTCTTTGTACCTTTCCTTTCCCAAAATAGCGACCAAATTGCAGTTCATACACTTCGTCTTCGTCTTGGGTTTCCACAACTAAGTCAGAACGGGCATAAGAGACACATAATAGGGCATATCCTTGTCTTTGCAAGTCAGGGGACAGTCCCATGGCTTCAGGTTGCTCTAAATGACCGCTTATTACCCTAACGGCACAGGTAGTACAAGCACCGTTACGACAGGAAAAGGGTAATGTAATGTCTTGTTTTTCTGCACTATGGAGGATATATTCATCTTCTGGTGCAGTGAATGTGTAGTTTTGATTGAGTTGGCGGTGGCGAACGTGAATTTGATGGGAAGGGGTCATACTTAAAAGCTTATGCTGGAGGAGGGATGTTTGAGGGCTGAAGGAGATTTCAACAACTCTTAAATTTTATATCAGTCTGAGTTCAGGAGAAAAGAACTATCGTGCTACGCACAATTAAAAATGCACAATTGCGAGTGCGTAATTCTGGGGAAACCCCAGAATTACGCACTCAAGACAAAAAATTCAAAAGCAATCCCTGACTGCGTTTCAGAATTTTCAACTGTCAAACACGTTTTTGCGTAGGGTAACTCATATAGTTAATTCAAAAAATTAGAAAACGAGAAAAGATTGCCATTTGAGCGACAAGTCATTGACACTCATGGAGATTAATTTAGAAAAAGATGACTCACCCCTAACTAAATCTCATGCAACAACCCACTTCTTCCGTTTCTGATACCACTCAACAACCTTCCTCCGCGACAACTCTGACAACTATCCACGACTCATTAGACATTCATTATGATCCCCTACTGTTTGATAGTGACTGGCGATGGTGGTTGCATGGAGACGCTTTTGCGCTTTCTAAGCCTGTTTCTGAGCCATCTCATAACTTTTCAGCCACCAGTAAACTCTTTTTAGCCGCTTTTATCTCATTCTTGTTATTAATTCTAGGATTTCACGCTTTTTTACTAGAATCTCCCATGGGAAATAACCGACTTCCCAAATCTCAGACTCAACTTTCCCAAATTGTTCAATAAATTATCCTTAAAAGGGTAAGTTTAGACCTGAATTAGCTAATAATCCATTGATAACCTTCGTTCTTTCATCTTGCTAGATTTCTCTGCTGTTTACAGTGGAGAATTTTTAATTATATGTAGCACCATATATGTTCAAGAAATTGAAATTTTCAGGGTAAATTTGGGGAAAATAAAGATAAAACTGCTAGCGTATAACGGATCACTGAGCCGACTTCCCATGAAACCCCCTAATCTTCGCCTTCTTTCCTATCAATACAATCTATTTCTTCCTATCTTGATTTTATTGGGATATTTAGGAAATTACTGGAAACTCCCCTTATTTTTTGGGGTTGAACTTTTGTTTGGCAGCATTTTTACTCTGCTCATTCTCGCTTGCTATGGAATGTCATGGGGGGTTATAGCGGCTGTTATTGGGGGGAGTTATACTTATTTTACTTGGCATCATCCTTTTGGATGGTTAATTTTAATTGGGGAAGCGATATTTATTGGTTGGCGGTTGCGTCAAGGAAACGACAATCTGGTGTTACAATCAGGACTCTATTGGTTACTCATTATTCCTGCCATTTGGTTAATTTATCGCCATGGTGTAGGAATGGCAGAGATTCCATCGGGGCTTATTGCCTTTAAACAGTCGGTAAACGGGATTTTCAACGCTTTAATTGCTGAATTAGTCGTTTCTTATACTGTTTTTGCTGGTTTGTTTAATCCTACCTTGCGTTATCGTCAATTATCCTTGGAACAAACAGTTTTTAATCTGTTAGTAGGGTTTATTATTATACCTTGTTTATTTGTGACCCTAAATCACGGAAATCAAGCTTTTAGGACAACAGAAGCAGAAATTCAAAACGAATTGCAAGCGATCGCTAGTCCGATTACCCATAGTCTCGATCTTTGGTATCAACAGCATTATCAAGCATTAAATATACTTGCACGGGAAGTCAGTAGGTCTAAAGGTCAAGAAACTGACGATCTTAGGAAAATTTTGGCAACTAATCGTCAATTAATGCCCACCTTCCAACAATTATATGTGACAGATGAGAGGGGAGAAATTTATGTGGCAGATCCCACGGTTTCTTCTGATGGACAGGTATTATTGGGTCAAAATGTCGCTAGAAAACTCAATTTTTCTCAATTTAGGCAAACTCACCAACCCCAAATTACTCAAACTCACCAAGATACCCCTTCTGAGTCCCCCCATGTAGATATTATTCTGCCTATTATGAGCCAAATATATCCCTTTTTTCGGGGGGTTTTATACGGTTCTTTAAATCTTGATTATGTTAGTCGTTTTCTTGATTTTAGTACCTCTCTTGACTCTTTACAGGTTATTATTTTGGATGATCAGGCTCATGTTGTCGCTGATAGTCAACAACAATTATCTTTAGGAGAAACTTACAATATCCGTCAAACAGGCAACATTAAACAATTAAGTTCAACGGTTGAACATTGGTTTCCCCGAGAAAAAGGGTTAAATCCCATGTTTACTTGGCGAAAATCCTTTTATTTTCTGGAAAAATCCCCTAGTTCTCTCCTTCCTTGGACTGTGTTGGTTAAGCTATCCCCTGATGACTATATAGATCGGCTACAGATTATTCATATGAAAAGTCTAGCGATGATGGTGTTGGTATCGGTGATTGGTTTAATAGTAGCAAAAGCAATTAGTCGGCATATTATCTTTCCTGTAATTACTCTTGCCCGGATTACCACAGATTTACCCCAAAAAGTCTTTGAGGAATGGGAAGAAGATATACTAACCTATTCTAAGATTCGAGAACTCAATATCTTGGCCTATAATTTCCAAACTATGATTGCTGCTCTTAAGCGTCAATTTCATGCCCTACAACAATCGAATGATACCCTAGAAAAACGGGTTGCTGAACGAACGGCCTCTTATGTGGAAGTGAATGAGAATTTAGCCAAAGAAATTTTACAACGACAGAAGGTAGAAATAAGTTTAAGAAATAGCGAAGAAAGATATGAATTTGTCACGAAGGGAGCAAGAGTTGGTATTTGGGACTGGAATTTAGAAAATGGTATTGTTTATTATTCTCCTGTATGGATGGAAATTTTGGGTTATAGCGATCGCCCCTTACCTCATCATTTAACATCATGGTCTAATAATGTCCACCCTGACGACTTACCAAAAGCATTATTAGACATTGATAATCACATTTCTGGACAAACTAATCAATATTATAATATTCATCGAATTAAGCATCGTCAAGGTTATTATATCTGGGTAGAAGCTAAGGGAAATTGTATCAGAACTGTAGAAGGAGATGCCATAAGACTATCAGGGATTATTATTGACATTACAGAAAAAGTAAAAGCAGAAAAAGCCCTGAAAGATGCCCGTCAAGCCGCTGAAAAAGCTAATCAGGCTAAAAGTGAGTTTCTTGCCAATATGAGCCATGAAATTCGTACACCCATGAATGCTATCTTAGGCTTTAGTGACCTTTTATCTAAGTCTTTGACCGACCCTCGTTTACGGAACTATCTTGATTCTATTATCTCTAGTGGTCAAACTTTGTTGGCAATCATTAACGATATTTTAGACCTATCAAAAATCGAATCGGGCAAGATGATGATTCATCCTGAACCCACTAATATTGGGCATTTAATTCTCGATATTCAACAAATTTTTCAAGTGCAAGCTCAACAAAAACAGCTTTATTTGGTCACTCATTTAGATGATAATCTTCCTGATACCGTTAATATTGATGGAGTTCGATTACGACAAATCTTATTTAATGTGGTGGGTAATGCGTTAAAATTTACAGAGACGGGAGGAATTACAATTCATGTTGCAATGAAAAATTCTCTCTATCATCGCAGTTTTGATACTGATACTATTGATTTAATGATTACCGTAGAAGATACAGGAATTGGTATTCCCCAAGAACAACAAAATGCTATTTTTAAGGCTTTTACCCAAACAGAAGGGCAAAGTACCCGTAAATATGGGGGAACAGGGTTAGGATTGGCAATTACAAAACGATTAACGAAAATGTTAGGCGGAAATATTATGCTTGAAAGTGAAATTGAGCAAGGAAGTCGGTTTATTTTTAATTTTCCTAATCTACCCATTATTAATTCTCCTATTACTCCTGTCAATTCTCCTGCTGATACTAATCTAGATCAACTCATTCCTTTGACTATTTTAGTCGTTGATGATGTAAAAAGTAATAGAGATTTAATTCAAGGTTATTTTTCCGACACTCATCATAAAGTAATTATGGCTGAAGATGGAGAACAGGGAATTCATAAAGCTTTGCTGTATCAACCCAATGTAATTTTAATGGACTTACGAATGCCTAACTGCAATGGAATGGAAGCAACCGAATATCTTAAAGGGAATGTTGAAACTCAGACAATACCTATCATTATGGTCACGGCTTCTACTCAACCCCCAGAAGAAGAAAAATTACAAAAAATATGCCAAGGAATGATTCATAAACCCGTCAGTCAAACAGACTTAGTGACCGTTTTAAAAGATATTTTCCCAATCCTCAAAATCGATCCTTGTGAGACTTGTCAATCTATAGTTACTCCCACGGGAAACAAGAAAATCACACCTGAACTCTTAGAAAAGCTACGCCAAGACAAAGAAACTGTTTGGCCAGATTTATGTCAGTCGATGAAAACCAAAGCGATTCGCAAATTTGGACAACGATTACAAAAATTAGGCGAAGAATATGGCTGTCAAGTTGTTTCGGACTACGCTTCTTTGATCACTCAATATCTAACAGATTTTGATCTGGACAATTTAAGCCATACCTTAGAACAATTTCCTCAATTGATCCAACAATTAGAACAAAAAAAGTGTCTAGGGTAAGGTTATTTCAGTGAACCGACCTATCCTGTGTTATTTTGGACTAATCAAGGTTTTTTATGCAAGAGGTTAATTTAAAAATGCGTATTTTAATTATGGGGGGAACACGTTTTATTGGTGTTCACCTAACCGAAATTTTGGCGGCGCAGGGTCATGAGGTGGTACTGTTTAATCGGGGGAACTGTTCGGTATCGATAGAAGGAGTTCAGCAAATTCACGGCGATCGCACTGATCCAACTCAATTAAAGGACAAACTCGCTAACGAGTCTTTTGAGGCTATTTTTGATAATAATGGCAGGGAATTAAATCATACACAGCCTTTAATAGAACTATTTGCCGATAAAGTTAAACATTTTATTTATGTTAGTTCTGCGGGGGTTTATTTAAAATCAGAACAAATGCCTCATTTTGAAGATGATTCAGTTGACCCAAAAAGTCGTCACAAAGGAAAATTTGAAACGGAAGACTATTTAGCAAAATCAGGAATTCCTTGGACTTCTGTGCGTCCGACTTATATTTATGGACCGAAAAACTACAATGATTTAGAAGCATGGTTTTTTGATCGCATTGTGCGAGAACGACCGATTTTAATACCGGGAAATGGATTATATTTAACTCAGTTAGGTCACGTTAAGGATTTAGCATCAGCAATGGCTGCGATTCTTGGGAATACTCAAGCAATTGGTCAAGTTTATAATATTTCAGGTCACCGCTATGTAACGTTTAACGGATTAGCAAAAGCTTGTGCGATCGCTGCTGGAAAACCGCCAGAAGATGTTACCGTTTTACATTACGATGCGAAAAAGTTTGATTTTGGCAAGCGTAAAGCCTTTCCCTTGCGCTCACAACATTTCTTTGCTGATATTCACAAAGCATTAGACCATTTAGACTGGAAACCTCAATATGATTTGATTTCTGGGTTAAAAGACTCCTTTGAGAATGATTATGTAGCGTCTGGCCGTCAGACATCTGAGATTGACTTTTCTCTCGATGAAGAAATTTTATCTTCCTATTGAGTATTATGAATTATAAATTCTGAATGCTGAGGCTCTCTTTACTACAAGCTCAGGAGAGCCAAACTTTCTAAGATTTTCTGAGAAACTTTCTAAGATTTTCTGAATAAAATTTGCAAAAGTCTTATTCCATAAGAGTTATAGAGCAGTGAACAGTTAACAGTTAACAGTGGGCAATTGTTAATGGAATAAGGACTTTGCCGGTTTCAAGCTTGTCAAACACCAACCCTTTCTTTGCTATAGCTAAATAAAAAACAAATAATATAATTAAGGAATTAAGAATCGTTTCCAGCAAACCCGAAACCTGAAACCCGAAACCTGAAACCCGAAACCTGAAACCTGACACCTGAAACCTGACACCCGAAACCCGAAACCTGACACCTGAAACCCGAAACCTGACACCCGAAACCTGAAACCTGATAACATGGTTAAAATGTTTAGTTTCGTAAAGTTATGGCCGATTGGTTAGAACACAGCGTACAAATTGAAGTAGATGCACCGATGGATTTGGTATGGGATCTCTGGTCAGACCTTGAGCAAATGCCTCAGTGGATGAAATGGATTGAATCTGTCAGAATATTAGACGATAATCCCGATTTATCCCGATGGAAGCTTGCAAGTGGCGGATTTGAGTTTACATGGCTTTCCCGTATCGTTAAAATTGTCCCCCATCAAATCATTCAATGGGAATCAGTCGATGGCCTTCCTAATAGGGGTGCAATTCGCTTTTATGATCGTCATGGACAATCAGTCGTCCGTCTAACTGCGTCTTATAAGATTCCGGGATGGCTAGGTCGTATCATGGATAATTTATTCTTAGGTAAAGTCGTAGAATCTACTCTAATGGCTGACTTAGAGCGATTTCGGGACTATACACTTAATATAAAACAAGAACAATCGGTCAGTTAATCCCCCCAATAAAATAAATACAAATATCCTAACTAGAAATTTTAATAAATGAAGTGGGAATCTTAAGCTAAGATCAGGATATAGCCAATAAATAGCGACAAAGCTATTAGTTAAAAGGTTTTTATCTTGCAAAAGATTCAGATGAAGCAAGCGTGAGGAGTAGCAAAACTGTTTTTTAGGAGACTGATTTCCCGATTAACTAAGTTCAATCCAAGGAGATCAACATTTCACCTAGTTGTTAATTAAACGATCAACTAGGCTGACAGAAATTAGGGCTGTATCCACGACTTATCGTTATTACAGGCAATGTTCCATGACTTACGATCATCGTTCCCAACCCCTTCCGGCTCCATGTATTGTCGATTATGGGATGATTATTAACCCTGACGATATCCGTCGCTTATTGAGCGATTTAGGCCGAGTTCGCTATATTCATACTATTGATGGAGAAGTTAAAAGCGAAGGTGAAGGATGGATAGTAGATGTGTTTACTGATCCGGCCTTATCGACCTTAATCGCTAATCACTTAATTTATATTAATATACATAGTTTCGATTATCTTAAATTAAATCGGACAGAGGAGGAAACTCACTTTGATTTAGTTCAAGATATGCGTCAACTCCGCCTTATTCCTCAGTTGAATTCGTTACAAGAAGCCAAGGAAACTGAGCAATGGGATGCTAATTCTCTAGAAGAAATGGTAACACAAGTATTAGCTGCAAAATGGGATATGCAAATTGATGACGATGATTGTCCTTTTTGAAGTAACTTGATTGAGCAATGAAAAATAATGAATTAAACTTACAAAAAATCCAAGAGCCTATTTTAACCGCCTCTCCAGAAGTTCGCCAAATTATTGAAGGGGTGCTTAAGGTAGAAAAAGAAAAGCTTTACCTCAAAATTCCCCGAAATATTCAGGAGGATATTATCAGCCTGATTAAAGAGGTAATTCAATAACTTAAAATAATTTTTATTATTAAAAAAATGAAATTACTATCGATAAAACTATGTAATTTTAGACAATTTTATGGTGAGACACCAGAAATTATCATTGCATCAGAACAACAAAATACAACAGTTATTCATGGAAATAATGGTGCGGGGAAAACAACTATTTTAAATGGGTTTACATGGGTACTTTATGAAAAATTTACTGATGCGTTTGCTGCGTCTGACTTATTAGTAAACAAACGAGCTATTACAGAAGGAAATTACGGAACATCGGTTGATTGTTGGGTTAGAATTGAATTTGAACATGATCATAAACGCTATCAAGTCAAACGACATTGTTATGCTTGTCGAGATCAAGAGGGAAAGATACAATATAGCCAATCTAAATTTTATATGCTCGTGGGGAATGAAAGTGGAAAATGGTATCCTCCAGTTGAACAACCCGATGATATTATTAATCAAATTTTACCTGAAAGTTTGCATCACTATTTTTTCTTTGATGGGGAACATATTGACCATATTTTTCGGAAAAGTGAATCTCAAAGTATCGCTGAAGATACCAAAGATTTATTAGGGGTTAAAGTGTTAGATCGAGCCATTGATCATTTAAAAAAAGTTAAGCGAACTTTTACCGAAGAAATGAGTAAAATTGGGGATATAAATAGTCAAAAGTTAAGTCAAAAGCACCTAACATTAGATAAAGAAAAAGCAAGTTTACAACAAAAAGAAGACGAATTGAAACGGCAACTAACTGATCAAGAAGTGCAAAAACAGCAATTAAATCAACAGATATTAAGCCTAAGTGGCTCAACTGAGTTAAAGCAGTTAAAATTAAAGTTAGATAAGCAAGAAAAAATATTAAGACAAAATTTGTTAGAAGCCAAAGACATCATTAAACAGTTAATTTCTAGTCAAGGTTATACTGTCTTAACCTTTGAGTTAGTTGGAAACCTCAGTCAATTAATTACTAATTTACGGCAAAAAGGAGAACTTCCTAGTGGAATTAAAAAGCAATTTGTTCAACAACTATTAGATCGTCAACGTTGCATTTGTGGAACAGAATTAAAAGAAGGTTTGTCTGCCTATGAACAAGTAAAATCATGGAGGGAAAAAGCAGGAATTGCAGATGTTGAAGAAGCTGCCATTCGCTTAGAAGCAGACACCCAAATCTTTACCCTTAATGGGGCTAATTTTTGGCAAACCATTGATCAACAGCAAGGGAAAATCAATCAGTATCGATTAGAATTATCCCAAGTGGAAAGTGAACTAGATAAAATTAGTTCTCAATTTCGTAATTATCCCGACCAAGATATTAAAACCCTACAACAACAACTCGATACCTTAGAAGAAAGTCTAAGAGAAGGACGTTTAGAACAAGGATTATTGCAACAGCAAAAATCTCAATTAGAAAAAGAAATTCATCAACTAGAAAAACAGATTTCTAAGCAGAAACTAAAAGAAAATAAACAAGTCTTAGCGCAACGTCGCTTAACCGCAACGCAGGATGCAATTGAACGTATCCAATTAGTTAGGAAGCGTCTAGAAAACCAATTTCGTCGGTCTTTAGAACAGCGTGTTAGAGAAATTTTTAGTGAGATTTCTTTTACCCCTTATATTCCCCGTCTGAGTTCAGATTATCAATTAACCTTAATGGAAAATACCTCTGGGATTGCTGTTCCCGTTGCGGCTTCGACGGGGGAAAATCAAATTTTAAGTCTGTCTTTTATTGGTGCAATTATTGATAGGGTAAGACTGTGGAGCGAGAAAAATACCCTAATGGGAATTGATAGCAGTACCTTTCCCATTGTGATGGATTCTCCTTTTGGCAGTTTAGATGAAATTTACAGACGACAAGTAGCGAAATCGATTCCAAAATTAGCGAATCAATTAGTTATCTTAGTCACTAAAACTCAGTGGCGAGGGGAAGTACAACAAGAAACTTCTCCTTATATCGGCAGAGAATATGTACTTACTTATTATTCGCCGAAAGCTGATTGCGAGGAAGATTATATTACAATCCATGGTAAAAACTATCCTTTAGTAAAAAGAAGCGTTAATGGCTTTGAATATACGGAAATTCAAGCAGTTTAGGTAATTAAGAACAATATAGTATTGAAGACTACCTTAAATAAGCTGTTAAGCATCGCACATTGGTATGTGAAGACTATAAGGGAGTAGGGGAGCAGCTTTTTCCGTAAAGTGGAAAATCCCCAGTTTAAATGGGTCTTAGTTTATCAATTATAGAAAAACTTCCGACTCCTGAACTCCTACTCCATTGATAACTAGGTTATGTAAACCAGATTTGGTATAGCTAAAGATTTATGCAACCATCTATCTTGATTGACACATACTTTGGTAGAGTAGATCCCATGCAATTTAGCCAACTTATCCAGATTATTGATCAGTTGAACCTTGATCATCAGATAAAACAACTTGGATAACTAGATTTTAGATGGAGATTAACAAAGCGAGGTTAACCATGCGGTATCGTGCTTTATTAGTGGCTTTTTTAGCCCTTTGCTTAGGAGTCTTGACTGCTTGTAGCGGTGGTCCTGAGGACGTAAGTCGAGAACAATTAACTTATGATGAAATCCTTAACACAGGATTAGCTAACAAATGTCCCCAAATTTCTGAATTTACCAGAGGGACAATCCCAGTTGAACCCGGACAATCCTATATTTTGACGGATTTGTGCTTAGAACCCCAAGAATATTTTGTGAAAGAAGAACCAGCTAACAAACGTCAAGAAGCTGAATTCATTAAAAGCAAGCTATTAACTCGTGAAACCACCAGTTTAGAGCAAATTTCTGGCACAATTTCCGTATCAGATGAGGGTGTTCTCACATTCACCGAAAAAGAAGGGATTGACTTCCAACCTGTAACCGTTCAACTCCCCGGTGGTGAGCAGGTTCCTTTCTTCTTTACCATCAAACGGTACAAAGGAATCACTGAACCGGGATACACAGCGTTGAATAGTTCAACGGATTTTGAAGGGGGTTTTAAAGTTCCTTCCTATCGAGGAGCAGGATTCTTAGATCCTAAAGGCCGCGGTCTTTATACAGGATATGATAATGCGGTAGCTCTTCCTGCGGCAGCGGATGCGGAAGACTTTGCCAATGTTAAGTCAACTGAAGCAGGAAAAGGAGAACTATCTCTACAACTTACCAAAGTTGATGGTGAAACAGGGGAAATTGCGGGTGTTTTTGAGAGTATTCAACCCTCAGACACAGATTTAGGAGCAAAAGAAGCTGTTGATGTCAAAATCCGTGGTATTTTCTACGGTCGAGTTGAACCCAGTGTATAACTGATGGGATAACTCAGTTTCACTATTATAGATAAGGATTAAGGGGCTTTTGCTCCTTTTTTTGTAACTTAACTCTCATGGTTAACAGCTTACTACAAATCCTCGTTATAATGACAAAGTGATTGACTCAAACACCATAAAAAATCTGAGCTTTCGACAGAGGTAAAAAAGTATGCAGTCCTTCCAGAAATATATTTATTATTTAGCTGCTTTGCTAGTGGGTATGTTGGTGACCTATTTAGGAATTCGCTGGTTAGCTCCCTCTAATTCACCCCCTCCTAATCCTACTGCTGTAAAAACAAGCCCACCACAACCCCCCCAGCCTCCTTCTAATGAACTGGGGACCAATCCATTAGAATTGTTTCAAATGCCGTCTGTTCAACAAGAATTAACCATGACTCAAGAGCAAGTGAGACAATTGCAGCAGCTTAAACCGCCTTCCCCTCCTGACGGTAATCCACCCGCCCCTCCACCGGGGAATGGAGAAAGAAACCAACCACCTGAACAGTCACCAGAAGAAATTCATCAACAATTAGAACAAGCTTTAAACACAGAACAGTTGGAGCGTTTCAAACAAATCACTTTTCAAGTGTATGGTTGGTCTCTGATTCCTGAACCTGAGTTAGTTAAACTCTTTGCCCTCGATGATGCACAACAGGAACGTTTGCAAACTTTGAAGCAGTCCACCTCTATCCAACCTGAACAGATATCTAACGACAATCAGCAAGAATGTAGTCAAAAGCTAAGTCAACAGTTTCAAAAGGTTAAAGCAGCGAATGAGCAAATCAATCAAGAAATGCTCAAGCTTTTATCTGAACAGCAACAAAATAACATTCAGCAACTTCAAGAACAGGCTTTTCAGTTAGAAAGTGAAGATATGGAATCTTTATGTCTTCGGTCATAAACCTATTAACGATGATGCAATCAAAAATTACCTCTTTTTTATTACTGATTATTCTTAGTACCAGTTGTCTATTATTTGGCAGTAGTTTAGCATGGGGATTGAATTTATCCCATTTTGAAAAAGATAACGCTTCACCTTTATTAATCAGTTCTGTTGACCAAGTGCCACAGCGTTATCAAAACGGTTTAAATTTTTATTTAGAAACTTGTTCAGGCTGTCATATTGCCCTTCCTCCAGAAGTTTTACCGATGGAAACATGGCAGACCATTTTAGAAAAACCCATGGATCATTATGGAACTTCGGTTGATGGTTTAATCCGTCTCACTCAACTATTAATCTGGGACTATTTACGCACCTATTCCCGTCCTTTAAATCAAGATGAACCGGTGCCTTTATATTCTGAGCGATCGCGCTATTTCAAAGCACTTCATCCCCGTGTTGATTTACCTGATATTGTGAGTCATAAAACTTGTCTCGTTTGTCATCCGGGTGCAGAACGATTTAATTTTCGTTCTCTTACCCCTGAATGGGAAGATGCCCCTTAGTATTTTGATGTTTAATTTAATTTGTGGTAAAAATAACTAAATTATCGCGATGAATCACTGTTTCGGCCGTAAAATATCCTAAAATAGCCGATATTTCTGCGGACTGATGACCTTTGATTTGTGTGATCGCTGCACTACTGTAATTCACTAATCCCCGTGCGAATTCTGTTCCTCCTTGATCACAGAGTTGTACCGCTTCCATTGCAGCAAATTCCCCCTCAATCTCTAAAATTCCAGCAGCTAAGAGGGATTTTCCCTTTTTACATAATGCTTTAACCGCACCACTATCCAAATATAATTTTCCCATGGGAATTAACCCATAGGTAATCCAGCGTTTGCGAGCGTTATCTGTTTTCGGTTGAGGTTCAAATTGAGTGCCAATTGACTCTCCTTTGATTATTTTAAGGATATTTTGGGCATTTTTACCCCTTGTAATCACGGTTCTTACCCCTGCGCCTGTTGCAATTTTGGCAGCACTCATTTTCGTCATCATTCCCCCAGTTCCCCACGCTGAACCGCGATCGCCGGCCTGTACCTCTAGTTTGGGTAATTCTGCTTGATGTACAAGAGTAATAGGTTGAGCGTCTGGAAATACCCGTGGATCAGCAGAATAGAGCTTATCTACATCTGTGAGGATGAATAACCAGTCTGCCTCGACTAAACTGGCGACTAAAGCTGAAAGAGTGTCATTATCGCCAAATTTAAGTTCTTCTATCGCAACGGTATCGTTTTCATTGACGATAGGAATCACACCTAATTCAAATAAAGCCTGTAGGGTGTTGTAAGCGTTGAGATAGGAAGTCCGATCCATTAAATCCCGTCTAGTTAGCAAAATTTGAGCGATGGGTTGCCCTAAACTGCTAAATAGGTCATCATAGACCCGAATTAGACGACCTTGGCCGACAGCAGCGATGGCTTGTTTTACCCCTATTTTCTGGGGTCGTTCTGTTAAGTTTAACCGTCCACACCCTACTCCTACTGCACCAGAGGAGACTAAAACGACCCTATATCCTGATTGTTGCAGATGGGTTAAGGTTTCTACTAAATTAGCGATGGTAGAAAGAGCAAGTTGTCCCGTCTCTCCGTCGGTAAGGCTAGAAGTTCCAATTTTTACGACAATTGTAGAGGGTTGCGGCATTAGTTATCACAGCCTTTCGGGATTAAGTAATAAGTAAGAGGTAATAATAATTACCAATGCCATTGTTAAAATTGCTTTACTTCACTTAAGTTTAACATATTTAGTCAGATTACCTTTTGATCAATTAAAACTTAGCCAATCAAAGACATCTTGGACAGAGAGTTGCCATTCCTCTAACCTTTTTAAAACAGCTAATTTATCTTGATATTGTTTAACTTCTGGTTGAACTCCTGGTTGAAAAACCATAATTAATCGTTCTTGGGGATCAATTAACCATCCTAGTTCTGTGCCGTTATTTAAGCAAAATAAGATATTATTAATGACACGGGTTGAACTTTGTTTAGGAGATAGGATCTCAATTGTCCAATTAGGTGGGATCTCAAATTCATCTTGAATTTCTCCTTTGTCATCCAGTGGAATATTTTCCCAAGCAAAAACAGTGATATCGGGGATAATAGATTGTTCTCCAAAGGTACAGCGTAATTCTGTCAACCCATAAGCAAGTTTTTTAGGCGTCGCAATACGATTAATCTCCGCTACTAAATAAGTTTGTAATCGGCTATGTTTTCCTTCAGGCATTGGTTTCGGATAAATTTGACCCTCAATATATTCGTTAGGGGGTTTAGTATCTGGTAGTTGCAGAAATTCTGCTAAGGTCAAACGAGTGGGAGATTGAACTGAGGACATTGCTAACTCCTTCCTTGTAACTAACCTACCCTACAAATTATAAACATTGCTCAAATATTTTGCGACAGGAAATGCTAAGATCCCCTAAGTATAAATTTCAGTGATCACTAGAGTCCTAGTTTTTGGCTTATGAAGACGATTGTTTGGTGTCGTAACACTTTACTCATACTCTCCTGTTTAATTCTTCAGGGAGTAATCTATCCAGTTTATGGACAAGAAACCTCAGAAACGGGAAATACTGAATTAGAAAACGGGGATTTAACCGATCCTAACGAACTACGCCCCCTAACGCAAGGAAATAGTGTACTCAGTC
Organism: Microcystaceae cyanobacterium; assembly: GCA_051439375.1. Classification (GTDB taxonomy): domain Bacteria; phylum Cyanobacteriota; class Cyanobacteriia; order Cyanobacteriales; family Microcystaceae; genus JBGTGT01. Next base: position 4,134 of record JBFRWB010000122.1, on the reverse strand, counting down.
TTCAAGGGGGACAAAAACTGATGGAAGAAGCCAATGAAGCGATCGCTGAAGAAAATTACGATGTAGCAGCAGAAAAGCTACAACAGGCTCGCAAAGTATTTAACCAATTGTCTAACTTTTACTTACAATTAGCCAACAGTTTTTCAGGGATTGACCCAAAAATTGCTGAAGCGCAACGGAATAGTGCGTTAGAGACAGGACAGTTGCGAGATCAGGCAACTTATAAGTTAGCATTGGTACATCGGGCTAAAAATGAACCAGAATTGGCTGTTCCTTTACTCATTCAGGTCATTCGTTCTCAAAACCCCACCAGTGATTTAGGAAAAAAATCTTATCAACAACTTTATGAGTTAGGATTTGTTGATGAACCTTATTCTCGTTCTTCTGCAACAACGCCTCAATAATTAATTAGATTAGAATCATAATAATAGAGGGATTTGTTGGGTTTTTGGTTGAGTATTCCTTACACCATAAACTCAAATTTATTTCTGTGCTTAATAATAAAGAGTATCTGTTTTGATAGATGAGCCTACTTCGACGCATACAAGACGCTACGATTGATCCAGCATATCAACTTTCTGATGTGTTAAGAATGTGCAAGATTTTAGCTGCACGTTTGGATTATCCTGATTTTAAAGATTGGATTGAAAATGAATTAAATGGGTATGATGGGATGGAAAATTTACCGAATTATAGAGTTATCAAAAGTTTAAACTGTTTTGGAAACTTTATCGGATTTAATGCACGTCTTTCTAATGTTCAAATTCCTTTATCTATTTTACCGGAAAATTTTAGAGCAACAACTATATATATGGTATACAGTATTAGTTCTATGGTAGATTGTATTGATTCAGTGCGTCTAAATAGACAACACAGTCTATATTATCCTTGGCCGACAGAAATGAGAGATTATTTACATGATAGAGCTTATCCTAATATGGAATGTTCAGGTGCATGGACAGTAATTACGACTTCTCATTTAGCTGCTATCATTGATACCGTAAAAAGCAAAATCCTAGATTTTGTGCTAGAAATAGAAGAAATTGCACCCGATGTAGGAAAAGCACAAACAGGCGAAAAGCCATTACCTGAAAAAACTGTTGCGTCTCTTTTTTACAAATGTATCTTTACTGAGGGAAAAAAAGTAGAAATGTCCAACATTGATATTAAAGCAGAAGAATTAGCAGATAAGCTTATTCAATTAAAAGCAATTATCGAAGAAGATCATAATTTACCTGAACCTGATAAAATTGAAGCATTAGAACAGGTTAAAACTTTAGCAGAAGCGACGAATAACCCAAAACATGAAAAAGTAAAAATAGCAACAAGAGCAATTAGAATGTTAAAAGGAATTGCAACAGAATTACCTACCGCAACGCAGTTAGTTGAAGGATTGAATAAATTGCTTCCTGCTATTGCTACATTACTAGGATTGGATTAAATTTCTGATTGGTTGGTTGTGGTGAACAATCAGATTAATTATAACTGATTTATACCTACATATACAAAATATAATATATTTATCAATCATAAATATCTCTACGATGACCAACTTGAGATATTGTAATTAATTTTAGACTATCATCAAAAGTATAAATAACTCGATAGTCTCCTATTCTTAACTTAAAGAATCCTTGTAAATTCGCTGTTAAAGGAAGAGGAGTCATATTTTCAAAATTCTTGGCAAACCAACGTATTTTTTTGAGAATTCTAGACTGAATGTTGGGGGTTAATTTTTTTAAGTCACTTAATGCGTCTGGTTCAATTTTAAATTGATACGACATTATAAATCTAACTCCAACTCTTGTAAAACTTCTTCTAAAGACATTCCTGTTTCTCCATTATCTGCTTGCTTTTTAGAAGCAAGAAGTCGCTGCTTAACATCTTCTTTGAATTTTAATCCTATATCGGGATCATTTGGGTTTTCTATATCTCGTAAATCTAAGATCGTTTCAGCTAAACTTAATTGAGCAGATTGAAAGTTTAAGAAAATTTGTATATTGTAAGAAGACTTCATTACTAATTTTATTACCTCTAATATAAGTCGTGGCTTGATCAAGATTTTTTGAAGATTACTAAAAAAACCACCCTTAGAGTTAATTTTCTGAATAAAATCAGCCATTTCTTCTAATTTACTTTTATCCTCTTGTTCAAAATAGATCCAATAGGTTTCCACCAACTGTTCAAGTTGCTGAGTAGCTTTAATAAGGGGTAAAATATCTTGTACAGTTTGAGTTTCAGAATTTCTTCCTTGTAACCATAAAGATTGGATAGAATTAAATTTAATTTGGATTTCTTCAGTTTTATCTAAAGTTGTTGCAAAAAGTCTTTGAAAGGATTGATTATCTGATGGATTTAATGAATCATCCAGTAGATAAGAAAAAGCTGGAAAGGTAAGATCATTCATAATTAAGTGACTCCTAGTTACTTAAACACTAAATAAATTATAGTAGAACTTTAATAATTAACTCCATACTTGTCTTAAATTTAGAATAAATCCAGACAGCAAGTTTTCCCCTGATAAGTTGGTGGGATTTTCCAAGACTTCCACATCCTTTTTAGGACGATAAATCTCTACCAGTCTGTTCTGAAGATCAATTAACCATCCTAGTTTAGCTCCATTGTTGATATATTCGCACATCTTAGCTTGCAGTTTAGGGAGACTATCTGATTGAGAACGCAACTCAATTATAAAGTCTGGACAAAGGGGAACAAATCCTTTTTGCTGTTCTAATGTTAAGGCTTCCCAACGTTCCTGACATATCCATGAAGCATCAGGAGAGCGATTAGCACCATTAGGAAGTTTAAAACCCGTTGAGGAATCGAAAGGAATACCGTTTCCTCCTTGTTCTTCAACCCATTTTACCAAAAAATAGGCAATTTTTATATTATGATAGCCAGTTTCTCCACCAGTCGGTGGGTTAACAATTAATTCTCCTGCTGCGGTTTTTTCTAATTTTAGATTACGATTTGCTGCTGAAAGTGTCTCGAACTGTTCTTGGGTTACTTTTAAAGCAAGTGTACTGGGTAGTTCAAGGGATAAAGTTTCTATCTGTCCCATTATTATGTTTTGATATAGATACTAAAACAATAATTTTATAATATTCTCTTATTATACGATAAAAGGTCAAGTTTGTTGCCTGACAATATTCTTGATTCGCTTATTTGTAAATATGTTTTGATTAAGATAAAATAAATAGATAACCTAATAATCGTTGACATCCCTAATTCATGGAGAATCTTAAATATGAAAAGAACATTTTTTCTGTTACTTACGGTACTGATTGCTACTGCCACTCTTTCATTTTACTCACCACTTATGGGACGCTTAATGGCAACAGATTTCCCAACAGAAGAGGCTAAAACAGCCATCAATTCGGGTGCAATTTTGATTGATGTGAGAACACCAGAAGAATTCGCTGCTGGCCATATTGATGGCGCAGTTAATATTCCCTATGACCAAATTTCCGAGAGAATTTCTGAAATTACCGAAGATAAAACTCGTGTTATTGTACTTTATTGTCGCAGTGGAGGAAGAGCTACAATTGCTGAAAAAAACCTTCGCTCAACTGGATTTACTAATATCTTAAATGCAGGGGGTTACTCAGATTTAAGAGAAAGTAATCCTTGAATTTCTGTTAACCTATTGTCTCAATCGATCTCTTGGTTATAAAAAAAATTAATTTCTCTAGCCCTACACATTTATTCAAACTCCATTACAATAAAAATGGGAATACACATAACAAAATAACCTATGCAACGTATTGTCTTAATCGCTGGTTTTGAATCATTTAATGCTGACTTATATCGCCAAGCAGCAGAATTAGCTACCTCTCGCTGTCCAGATTTAGAAATTATCGTCTTTAGTGATACTGCTTTATCTACTGAACCAGAAGCCGTTGAAAATGCTTTAAAAGATGCACAGGTTTTCTTTGCAAGTCTTATTTTTGACTATGATCAAGTTTTATGGTTACGAGAACGAGTAAAAAATATTCCTATTCGTCTCGTTTTTGAGTCAGCTTTAGAGTTAATGAGTTTAACCCAATTAGGTAAATTTGTGATTGGGGATAAACCCAAAGGGATGCCAAAACCGATAAAATTTATCTTAAGTAAGTTTTCTAGTGGAAAAGAAGA
>JBFRWB010000121.1:0-61135 GCA_051439375.1 Microcystaceae cyanobacterium | reverse complement strand
TTAATTTTTCTCAGTAACAATTATCCCATGTTTTTCTTCTTACGTCAGTTGAGTAATTATGCTTAGTTTTCCTGCCTGAGAGATACTATGTTTTGTATTACTTTTTTGAAGTGCGGAATGTAAGTTCTAATGCTTCTTGATAAGCGGAAATACAATCCCAACTGTGGGTAGTGGCGAAGATTTGAACGTTTAATTGTTTAGCGGTTTGGATTAATAAACGCCACATATTGGTTTGTGCTTTATAGTGGAGTCCTGTTTCTATTTCATCAACTAATAAGATACCATTCTCTACGCTAACAGTGAAAGCTGCTAACCCTAATATCTTATTCATTCCTGATCCCATACTATTAAGGGGGATAGGATTATTATAGCCTTTGATTTTAACTTTTGGTCTTTTCGGGTTTTCATGGAGGAAAAAGCCAACTTTTTCAACATCAGGGTTAATGATTTGTAAGGCTTCAATGACTTTATCTTCTTTATCGGTTAAACTAATCTCATCCCATAAATTAAGAATAGTTTTCAGTGAGATTCCATCGTTGGGAATGTATTTAGTGTTGCACGGATAGAGAAAATCATAGGAACTTTCTGAATTACGATTAATACGATTATTTGCTTGTTTTTCATATTGACAACGAAAATTCCTTTCATAATCACCTATTTCTCTATAGATATTATGATTGTATTTGATTACTTTGTGATGTATATATTTTATGACTTTAATAGGAAAGTCTATGAAAACATTATTAGAAGTTTTAATTTTTGCTTCATTTGTTCTTGTTTTTGATATAAAATGCAAAACAGGATCAACAGGAAAAGAATCTGAAAATCCAAAGAATATTTTTAACTCGGTAGAAATCTCCTGTTGAGAAGAAATTACAATGACTGCCGTGTTTTTATTGGATAGTTTCTCCCAATCAACTTTAAAACCATAGTAAATATTGTCAAACAAATAATTTATTCTAGGAATCAAGCGTTCCTCTGGCTCAAAAGCGGACTCTTTATAGGTATCTTCTATATACTCTTGTCTTCGTTCTAATATCTCAATTAAAGAGGGTTTAACCTTTTCTGAAGTAGGTTGATTGACTAATAAATAAATTGCTTCTAATAAACTGGTTTTTCCACTATTATTTTCTCCTACTATTAAATTGACTTGACCAAACCCATCAACTGAAAACGCCTCGAAACAGCGATAATTCTGAATTTGAATGTCCCTTAACATAATTACCCTCCTGCATTATCTATATTTATTTAGGATACAATCTTTTTGATATTTAAAGATTATTTATTAATCCTATTTTAAGATAATTTTTGTTAGTTAACGCTCTCAGATGAATTCAAAGTAGAGATCCAAGCGATCGCACAACAACTAAAACACTAAAACCATTTAATTGTGCGTGACACTATGGTGTGTAGGGCTATATAAAAGCAGATTTTGTATGGTTATTAGGTAGGAAAATCGACTAAAAAAGGAAGCGGTAAACACTTCCTCTGAATGATTATCTGATTTTGTTTGAGGTGGGTTGTCTTTTAACTTACGCCGTAACATTTGTTGTTGCTTCTTCAACTGTCGTTTACGGGCTGATCCCCCTTTTCCCTTATTGTTACGCCCTTGACGACGAGGGGATTCCCATCGTTTGAGTCTTTGAGCCATGGCTAAGATTCCTAATTTAATCAACCTCTTAATCTTAACAAATTTTTTCAGCTTTGATTTTCAGAAAAATTAACCCATCTAGTCATTAAGTCTCCTAAGCAATGCAGAAAATCTCCTAAAACCTAACCATATCAATCTATGAATCATCCAACAGTTTAGACGATTTTGAGGAGGGGCGTTGCCAAACTTGCCATGCTGCTTTGATCCCTGCGACGAAACTTTTACCCCCCACTTGTACCTGTTTAACCTGATATTTAACGGTGCTTAAGCTCTGATCGACTTGTTTAACAACCCCTGTGGCTTTCTGTACCCCTTCATCTAGATTATCGCTTAATTCGCTAATTTCTTGTCCTGTCATACGAATCGCTGCTAAGGTGGGAGGAAATTCTTGGCTCAGGGTATCAAAGAGTTTTTCTGCACTACGAGACGCTCTAGCTAACTCTTGAAGTGCAGGTAAAGCCGCAATTAATACTGCCGTTAAACTGACAGCCACCAATAATAGGGAGACACCAAGCCAAAAAATAGGGTTTTCCACAATATTATGCCTTTAGAATTACATTTCCGATGATGATCGCTGTGATCGTTTCTCGTTTGTTGGTTGAAGATGTTGTGCTTCTAATTGTCCTACCTCAACCCCAGTTGCGATCGCTTCTTTGAGTCGGTTTAAGGTTTCATTCCAATTTTCTACGGCTGAGGCTGACAATCGTTCAGTTTGCCATTGTACCGTAGAAGTTACATCTTCAGCCATTTCTGGTAAGGCTTCTGCTGATTTTTTCAATATTTTACGAGTTTCTTTGCCAGAGCGAGGAGCTAGTAAGAGACTGGTAACTGCTCCTACCATACTCCCTAAAACTATTCCTGCTACAAATAAACTACCTTTGTTGTTATTTGCCATTCTTGAACCTCCCTCAGATTTGTTCTCTATTGTACTGATATCTTGCACCTTGTTTAAAGTTAGCTAGTAAGAAATTTAACGAGCGTTAGTCTTTTTTTCTCTTTTCTCATTCAAAAGACAGATTTTAGATCGGAATCAATTAATTACGAATTATCTATTGTCCATTGATAAACTAGATTTGATACCATGGGATTGTAGCACTGATAACTGAAATAACCTGTCTTAACTTATAACATGAAAATTACATTTTATCCTTTTACAGTACACAAACGCTTTGCATTAACGATCAGTCGGGGGACAACGGCACAAAATACGAATATTTGGTTAAAGATTCAACAGGATAATTATGAAGGATGGGGCGAGATTTCGCCCTTTTCTATTAAGACTGAGAAAAGCCATAACCTCGATTTAATTACCACACAATTATCCCATCTTATTCCTCAATTAGAACCGTTTCATCCCTTAGAAAGACAAAAGATAGAAACCTTTCTTGACCAATTAACTATTCCTTCTTATATTAAAGCAGGAATTGATGTCGCTTTGTGGGATTGGTTAGGCAAAAAAACAGGACTTCCCCTTTGGCAATTGTGGGGATTAAACTTAGAGACAATTCAACCGATTTCTGTAACCATTGGTATTAGTTCACCGAAAAAGGCAGTGGAACGTTTACACAATTGGTTAGAAGTCATTGATGCAAAAGTGATTAAAATAAAACTAGGAAACCGTTTAGGAATTAAAGCCGATCAAACAATGTTTAAAGCCATTCGACAAGCTGCTCCCAATAAACAATTAATGGTTGATGCGAATGGGGGATGGAATTTAGAAGATGCAATAAGAATGTGTCACTTTTTAGCGAACCATCAGGTTCAATATGTTGAACAACCCCTTGCTGTTGGAGAAGAAAATAACCTAAAAACGTTATCGCAACAATCTCCTTTACCCATTTTTGTGGATGAAAGTTGCTTTACCCGTCATGATATTCCCTTCTTAGCAGATAAAGTTCAAGGAATTAATATAAAATTAATGAAAGCAGGGGGATTAAGTGAAGTCCAGCGCATGATTCATGTAGCTAAAGCTTGTAATTTACAAGTGATGTTTGGCTGTTATTCTGATAGTAGCTTAAGCAATGGTGCGATGCTGCATTTAGCCCCATTAGTAGATTATTTGGACTTAGATAGTCATTTGAATTTAATTGATGATCCTTTTAGTGGATTAAATTTAGATGATCAAGGAAGATTATTGCCCAATCAATCAGCAGGGTTAGGATTAACTCAAGAAGTTTTATGTAGCAATTAAAAGATAATTAAAATCATCTTCAATGTCTTTTAAATCATCCATTTGATTTCGTTCTCTTTCTAATTAGAACAATACAGCAACACAGATAGTTTGTCTATGATAAACTAGAAGCTTGTGCTTAAGTCTTGCTAATTTAATTTAATGTAATTATTCAGAGTTAGGATTCACGTTAATCAATTTTAAAGAATCAGGGTTATAATTCTACGATAAGCAATATTTTTACAAGACAAATCTTATGACAATTAGCATATTAGGAACAGGATTAATGGGAAAACCCCTTGCTCAAAGACTCTTGCAAGCTAACTTTCCTGTCATCGCCTACAACCGCACCTTAAGCAAGGTAGCAGATTTAGAAACCCAAGGTGCAATCATTGCTAAAACCCCCTTAGAAGCCATTCAAACATCAGAGATTTTAATTTTAATGTTAACCGATGCTAAGGCCATCCGAGACGTTATTTTAAGCTCAGAAACAATCAAGGTACTGGAAAATCGGACAATCATTCAGATGGGAACGATCGCACCTGATGAGAGTCGTACCATCGCAGCAGATATTATAAAATATGGGGGAAACTATTTAGAAGCCCCAGTTTTAGGCAGTATTCCCCAAGCTAAAACAGGAACATTATTGGTAATGGTAGGAGCAACGGTGGAGCAATTTTCAGAAAATAAAGCAATCTTACAAAATTTTGGCGAAAACCCGCAGTATATTGGGGAAGTGGGTACAGCGTCTGCTTTAAAATTAGGATTAAATCAACTCATTGCAGCTTTAACCGGTAGCTTTGCTTTAAGTTTAGGATTAATTGAGCGTCAGGGAGTAGATGTGACAAAATTTATGGATATTTTACGGGAAAGTGCCTTATATGCTCCTACCTTTGATAAGAAATTGGAGCGAATGCAGCAACGTAATTTTGCCAACCCGAATTTTCCGACTAAGCATTTATTGAAAGATGTGGATTTATTTCTGAAACAAGCCGAAGAAAGTGGCTTAAAGACGGAAGGATTGATAGGAATTCGGTCTATTATTCAACAAACAATGGAATTAGGTCTATCTGACCAAGATTATTCTGCCTTATTTTCTGCCATTAATCAATAATCTCCATAATGTAGAGTGGGTTAAGCGCAGAGATATAGTCGTTTCAGATAAGAATGAGACACCCCACAACTATCCTATATTTAATATAGCGAGCAAGATGGTCAGGCTTCGCCTGTGCTTCGCAGCACACTCCCATGTCTCAAACTTATTTGAATTAACTATAATTCTTAGGTTTAAGCTGTAACCCACTATGAAGTGACTAGATTAAAATATGGCGAGCAAAAAACGGATATATTCAGGTTTTTATCGTTAATTTAACTGTTATTTGCCCAAAAGTTGACCAATATCATCAGATAAAGACTTTTGTTGTTCAGGGGTTAAAACATCGCGAAAATCCATTAAACGATTAAAAGCCAAATTCTGAACTTCAAGGCGATTTTCCAGCATTTTCTCGTGTTTTGAGCGAAGTGTTCTAGTTCTGGGATTTGTTCCTAACAAGTCTTGAAATGATTCTACACTCTCAGCATAGGTTTTTAAGGCTTCTTCTAGCTTAGGCTGGTATTCTTGGTCAATTTCCACCATTTTTTCCTCTTGTTCCTTGCTTAAAGGCGGTTTAATGGTCAAGTCTGTGATTTCGACAACCGTAGTTTGTTGAGCAATGAGTTGTTCTTGGGGAACGGATTCTCCTAAACTGGGACTGATACCCTGTAAAGACAAGGCCGCAACGGATAGGGCAACAGAAAGAGAACGCATTAAAGAGAGCATTTGAGTTTTCCTCACATTCCTAAAATTGACCCAAATTATAACCTAAGTTGGATCTTAAATGTTATGTTCCCCTATCAAGTATCTGGTCAAAATTTAGCACAATGGCGCAAGCAAGCGATCGCTGATGCACCGACATCCAATCTCTCCCCAGAGGAAGTGGATTGGTTATTATTAGCGGTTTCTAATTTAGATCGCCTGAGTTTACGCCTCGGATCTTACGAAAATTTAACAGATATTCCCTTAAAATGCTCTCTTGAGCAATTATCCTCTCTTTGGCAACGTCGCCGACAGGATCATGTTCCCCTACAATATCTCGTTAAAGCTGCACCTTGGCGCGATTTTTCCCTCACCGTCTCTCCTGCTGTTTTGATTCCTCGGCCAGAAACAGAAGAAATTATTGATATTGCGGTTAAATATTGTAAAAAATCTTCGGATCACACCTTAAATACAGAAATTTGGGTTGATTTAGGGACAGGAAGCGGAGCGATCGCTTTAGGGTTAGCCCAAGCATTTCCCCAATCTCAAGTTTATGGAGTAGATATTAGCACAGAAGCCTTAAAAATTGCCCAAAAAAATGCCCTTAATTTAAGTTATGACCATCGTATCCAATTTTATCAAGGATCTTGGTGGTCACCCCTAACGTTTCTTCAAGGAAAGGTAAGTGGGATGGTATCGAATCCTCCCTACATTCCCACTGAGTTAATTAAGACGCTTCAGCCAGAAGTCGCCAATCATGAACCTATCTTAGCGTTAGATGGGGGAAAAGATGGGTTAGATGCCATTCGCCATCTTGTGGAAATCTCACCCTTATACTTAAAATCAGGGGGGATCTGGTTAATCGAAATGATGCTAGATCAAGGGGAACAAATAATCGATTTGTTGGAAAAAAATGGCAATTATAGCCAAATTCAATGGTTAAACGATATGTCTAACCATCCTCGTTTTGTGTTAGCCTATCGAGTCTAAGGATAGCTCATTTTCCATTATCAATTGTTCATTATCTATTCTTGAATAATCTTAGTTATGTTAACTAACGCCAACCTAGAAAAACTTCGTCAGTCTCTGCTTAAGCTTTTAGTGGATCTGGCCTATAAAGAAGGCAATTTTACCCTTTCTTCGGGTCAAACCAGTCCCTATTATATTAATGGGAAACAAGTCACCCTCACCGCACAAGGCGCATTACTATTAGGACAGTTAATTTTTTCTATGCTACCCGAAGGAACTTCTGGGGTTGCAGGGTTAACATTAGGGGCTGATCCGATGGTAACAGCAGTGAGCGTGGTTTCTGCCTACGAAAATCGCCCAATTCCCGCTTTAATTATCCGCAAAGAAGCAAAAGGACATGGCACAAAAGCTTATATTGAAGGGCCGAATTTAGCCGAAGGATCACAGGTCGTTGTCTTAGAAGATGTCGTCACCACAGGGAATTCTGCACTTTTAGCTGTCGAAAGATTACAAGATGCAGGATACAAGGTAACACAAATCATTGCAATTGTAGATCGTGAGCAAGGGGGTAAAGAATTATATGAGTCTAAAAATATTCCTTTTACGGCAATTTTTTCCATAAAAGACCTGCAAAAAGCTTATAAAGGGAGTTAATCCCGACAGCCTAAACTGTCTCTCGTAGAAACCCCAGTTGTGGGATTTACCCCTGCCGCATTTTTACACAATAAAGCGACTTGATAAGTATCAATCACCGCATTGGTAAAATCTGCACCTGTCACCACTGCATCATAAAAACGGGTACGAGTTGCGATGGCATCGGTTAAAATTGCATTGGTTAAATCGGCAAAATCTAACGTTACCCTGTCTAATAGTGATCCTGTTAAATTTGCACCCCGTAAATTTGCATTTAATAAGATTCCTTCCGTCATAATGGCATAAGATAGGTCAGATCCCTCAAATGTCGCTTCTCGCATATCCGCCGCCGCAAATACACCCCCGTAAAGATCCTGATGGGAAAAATCGGCTTCCTGTAATTCTGCGTAAGTATGATTAACGGTTTTCTCTTGAGCGATCGCAACTTGTGCATCTAACAAGATCCAAGCGACAGCAAGAACAATGATAACCAGTAAGCTCAATAAACGGTGCAGTAAACAATGTTTCATAATTATTTATAGAATAAAGTTTCAATGGAACTATGACTTAGACTCTAACCCTTATATTATCTTTATCTAGCGTCATTTTTTCAAGGGCTAAGGCTTTTTCTCAAGGGTGATTCAAGAAGTTGGAAGTCGGCAGTCGGTAGTCTGAAGTTGTTTTTGTAATAAGGTTTGATTGTTGACTGATAATTGTTCACTGATAACTGTTTTAATAAGCTCCCTTACCAAATAAAACAATTCGCACTGTTTCTACTAAAATATCTAAATCTAAATTCAAAGACCAATTATCAATATAATATAAATCTAACCGCGCTGCATCGTCAAAATCCGCTAAATCAGAGCGTCCTGAAATTTGCCATAATCCTGTAATACCGGGCAAAACTTGATGACGAATATGGTGCCATGGTTCAAATCTTTCCACATCTCGAACAGGTAAAGGACGAGGGCCAACTAAACTCATTTGTCCCCATAAAACATTAAATAATTGGGGCAATTCATCAATGCTGCTGCGACGTAAAAAGTGTCCAATGGGAATAATACGAGGATCATTTTTTATTTTAAATAATACCCCATCTGTTGATTCATTTTGAGCCTCTAAACTGGCTTGTAACTTATCTGCGTTCATTACCATAGTGCGAAACTTCCACATCCTAAACGGTTTCCCATGGAGGCCAATGCGTTGCTGACGATAGAATACTGGCCCCGGTGACGAACACCAAATTATAATAGAAACCCCTACTAACAAAGGAGATAAAATAATTAAACCAAATAAAGAGCCAAAAACATCAATCATGCGCTTTATTCGATAATCTAACCCGGCAATAAACGGAGTTTCTACCCTTAAAGTAGGCAAACCCGCAAAAATTTCTGATGCACCTCGACGATAGAGAATTTCTCGACTAGACGGTAAAAGCCGTAAAACAATGCCAGAACGTCTAAGATGCCAATAAAGCTGAGAAGCCAGTTCTGTTTGCGGAATATCCTCAGCTAAAACTTCTGTCGCCCCAGAATTAGTAATTGCCTGTAAAGTCGTTGGAGAATTAGCCGTTGTAGCAAGGGCAGCCCCAACAATATGATAATAGGAACGTTTCCCTAAAACATTCCCTAATTTCGCTAATCTATGTGCCCCTGCTATTAAAAATACCTTCGTCGGTTGATGGGCTGTGATCTGTCCTAAGATTAAGGTGACAAGCAGACGAGTTCCTAAGACAAAAACAATACTACTAATCCATGCGGTGAAAAAAAGCGATCGCGGAATATCCAGCTTAGGATCATAAAAATATTTCACGACTAACACAGAAAGAAAAACTAAGCTAATAATCTTTAGTGTGCGAATATAGTTTTGACTGTGGGCAGAAGTCTGATACAATCCCCCATAAGCAAAACTAATTAGGGTAATGACGGTAAATACCCAAAATAAACTGGGTAAGCCAAACCATGTCCACCACACCAACTGAGGCGGAATGGGAGAATAAAATTTATTAAGGTGGCCAGCTAATACCCATGCCCCAGCTAATGCAAGAATATCTGCTATAAATAACATTAAAATCCGAAAATAATGAGATTTAGAGCGTTTTAAGCCACTGAATCGGTAAGGCGCACGGATATCAGACCATAGTTGCCGAGTTTTGCCTGTAATCTTTTGCATGGCAAAGGAAGAAAAAGTGATGAGGGTTGGGAAACCTACTTTTATTTTATGCGTCTTTGCTTGTTTTCTAGATTACCCATAATGTTTCTTAAACGAAATGACTCTGCGCCTGAAATTAACAAAAACTGTCCCAAAAATGGGTATGCTAAGAGAGCAATGAGCATCCCTACTATGGAGGAATAAAGCCGTGGCATGGAGAGTAAGAGCAATTCGTGGAGCAATTACCGCCAACGCTAACACTAAAGAAGCCATCGAACAAGCGGTTATTAATCTATTAAACGCCATTGAAGCAGCTAACTCATTTGTCCCTGATGACATTGTAAACGTAATTTTTACCGCTACCTCTGATCTTAATGCAGTTTTTCCTGCTGCGATCGCTCGCCAATACAAAAATTGGCATTATGTTCCCCTTTTAGATGTACAGCAACTGGAAGTCGAAGGGAGTTTAAAGCGATGTATTCGAGTTTTAATTCAAATTAACACAGAAAAAAGCCAACAAGAAATACGTCATTGTTATTTAGAAGGGGCTGAACATTTACGTCTTGATTTATCTTCAATGATTTAAGCAACGCCACCCATTTAACGAATCATTAAATAATATTTATAAAAAATGAATCAACCTTATAACCGTGATTTTTTTCCCTCACTTCAGCAAACTTTAGATAATATTATTGTTGGACAATCTAAAATTATTCAACAGTTAGGTGTTGCCCTATTAAGCGGTGGTCATGTCATTTTAGAAGGTGTTCCCGGCACGGGAAAAACTCTGTTAGTTAAAGTCTTATCCCGTTTAATACAGGCAGATTTTAGACGAATTCAGCTTACCCCAGATGTTTTACCTTCTGATATTATTGGCACTAATATATTTAATTTTAATACCCGTGATTTTACCCTTAAACAAGGGCCAATTTTCACCCAAATTCTCTTAGCGGATGAAATTAACAGAACCCCCCCTAAAACCCAGTCAGCCTTATTAGAAGGGATGGAAGAACAGCAAGTTACTCTAGATGGAAAAACAATGGCTTTACCTGCTTTATTTTGGGTAATTGCAACCCAAAATCCCCTAGAATTTGAAGGAACTTATCCCTTACCCGAAGCCCAACTAGATCGCTTTTTATTTAAACTGGTAATGGAATATCCAGAGATAAAAGCGCAAAAACAAATGATGCTCAACTTCCAAGGGGGATTTAGAGCAAAAAATAAAGATTTAGACAAAATTGAACCCATCACTACTATTGAAGATATTTTAAACGCCCGTCAATCGGTGCATCAAGTGACCGTTGATGAACAAATTTTGGATTATTTACTCACTTTAGTCGATGAAACTCGTCAGCATCCTGATTTACTCATTGGAGCATCTCCTCGTGCTTCCCTTGCATGGTTACAAACGAGTAAAGCACAAGCATGGTTATCAGGACGAGATTATGTCATTCCTGATGATATTAAAACCGTGTCTCTTCCCTTACTGCGTCATCGTTTATTATTAAAACCAGAAGCCCAATTAGACGGAGTAAGTATTAAAGCGATTATTAAAGGATTATTACAGCAAGTGGCGGTTCCTCGGTAAGATTAGCTTTGCTCGTTTAAACTTATATTATTGACCCTAAATAGTTAACCCGAATCAGACAATGAGATTTATTAATCCTAAAATCGATTATGCTTTTAAGAGAATCTTTGGCTCAGAACAAAGCCAAGAAATTCTCATTAGTTTCCTCAATGGAATTATTTATGATGGGGAAAAAATTATTCAATCTTTAACCATTCTCGATCCTTATCAACCCGGTCAAATTATGACATTAAAAGACAGTTACTTAGATGTAAAAGCTGTTTTGTTAGATGGTTCTCTGGTCGTTATCGAAATGCAAGTTGCACCAATGGTGAGCTTTAATAAACGAGTTCTTTACAACATGGCAAAAGGTTATGTTAATCAACTACAAAAAGGGGATGACTATATATTTCTTGCTCCTGTTATTGCAGTTACTATTACAGACTTTATTCTTTTTCGTCAAAATGAGACTGTTATTAACAAGTTTGTTTTTCAAGAGAAAACCGACAAATTTGAATATCTTAACGAAGAATTGCAACTGACTTTTGTGGAGTTACCCAAATTTAAAAAATCTTTGTCAGAGTTAGAAACATTAGGGGATAAATGGATTTATTTCCTCAAAGAAGCCTCTCGTTTAGATACTATACCAGAGACATTAGGAGAAGTATCAGAGATAGAATCAGCTTTAAATTTGGCTCAACAAGTCAATATGACAGTAGAAGAACTAGAGATAGTGGAAAACAAAGCGATGTGGTTACAAGATCAAAGAGGAAGAATACTTTATGCTGAAGAAAAGGGACGAGAAGAAGGACGAGAAGAAGGACGAGAAGAAGGACGAGAAGAAGGACGAGAAGAAGGACGAGAAGAAGGACGAGAAGAAGGACGAGAAGAAGGACGAGAAGAAGGACGAGAAGAAGGACGTTTGCGAGAAATAGCTTTTATTCTGCGTTTATTGCAAAAGCGTTTAGGGGATCTTCCCACAAAAACGACACAAAAAATCGAGGAATTAACAATTGAACAAATGGAACGCTTAGGAGAAGATTTGCTAGACTTTTCTACAATAGATGATGTGGAAAGTTGGGTTAATATTCAACTCAATGACCAATAATTGATATTTTGATTACGATTATTCAAGTTGAAAAAATTCTCCGATTTTGACTGTTAGCGTTTATGATCAAAAAGAACGAGACTTAAGATACAAGCAATCGCTTTTATTCTTCTAAATCTATGAATCCTATTCGTATTGCCCTAGTTGAAGATGAACCCTTAACAAGAATTAGCCTTAAAAAAGCTTTGATAAGCCAAAAAGAGGTGGAGTGGGTTGGAGAGGCTGAAACAGGTCAACAGGGATTAAGCTTGCTGCAAAAAACGCTGCCAGATGTCGCATTAGTTGATCTGGGACTACCTGACATAGATGGCATTGAACTAATTAAACAGCTAAAATCCGATGACTTATTCCCAACTAGACTAATTATCTTAACGCTTCGAGATGACGAAACATCTGTCTTAGCGGCCTTTACAGCTGGAGCAGATTCTTATTGTATGAAAGATAGTTCGATCGATTTATTATGGGAAGCTGTTAAGGCCACCCATGAAGGAAATCAATGGATTGATCCAGCGATCGCTTCTATTATATTGTCAAAAGCTAAAATAAATCCTAAAACGGCAGAAGACGCTCATTCTCAGTCATCCAGTAATAATTCTAACGCCCATCCTCTCACAGATAGAGAAATGCAGGTCTTACAACTCATTGTTAATGGTTATAGTAACGCAGACATTGCCGAAGAATTATTTATCACCGTTGGGACAGTCAAAACCCATGTTAGAAATATTTTAAACAAATTGTCTGCTGGCGATCGCACTCAAGCGGCGGTTCATGCGTTACGAACAGGAATGGTAGGATAACCTTAAACGCCAAAAATTGACAATGGTATTAACTCAAACATCAATTCCTGAATTAATTAACAAGCAGCGACAGTTTTTTGCCACTGGACAAACCCAACCCCTTGATTATCGTATCAAACAACTCAAAGCCCTGAAAGTTGCTATTCAAGATCGAGAACAAGAAATTATTAATTCACTACAAGCAGATTTAGGAAAACCGTCCCTCGAAACCTATCTGCTGGAAATTAAAACAACCCTCAAAGAAATTACTCATACTCTCAAACACTTAAAATCATGGGTAAAACCCAAGAAAGTATGGGAAGGGTTACTGCAATTTCCCGGTGTTGCAAAGATTTATCCTGAACCTTTGGGAGTCGTTTTAATTATCAGTCCGTGGAATTACCCCTTTTCTCTAACCATACAGCCTTTAATTGGAGCGATCGCTGCTGGAAACTGTGCGACTCTAAAACCGTCTGAGATTGCCCCAGAAACGGCTAAAACGATCAATAATCTGGTTTCTGACGTTTTTGATCCTCAGTGTGTAACGGTGGTTGAAGGGGATATGGAAGTCGCTCAGGCGTTATTACAAGAAACGTTTGACCATATTTTCTTTACCGGAGGAACAGAAATTGGTCGTAAAGTCATGCAAGCAGCCGCCATCCATTTAACCCCTGTCACCCTCGAATTGGGGGGAAAAACCCCTTGTATCGTTGATGATGATGTCAATCTTATGGAAACGGCTAAACGCATTGTTTGGGGTAAATTTTTAAATTCAGGTCAAAGCTGTGTTGCACCTGATTATTTATTGGTAAAGCGTTCGATAAAGGATAATTTAATTAAAGCATTCCAAGAAAGTATTACTCAGTTTTATGGCGAAAATCCCTCTAAAAGTCCTGATTATGGACGTATCGTCAGCGATCACCATTTTCAACGGTTAACCAATTTATTACAAGCAGGGAAAATTATTACAGGGGGAAATTATAGTGAGGAAACTCGCTACATTGGGCCAACTTTAATGATAGACGTTCCCTTGGATGCACCCGTCATGCAAGAAGAGATATTTGGTCCGATTTTGCCGATTTTAGATTATGAGCAATTGGATGAAGCGATCGCTTTTGTTAATGAACGACCGAAACCTTTAGCATTATATTTCTTTTCTAACGATACTAAGAAACAGCATAATCTTGTAACTGGGACTTCATCAGGCGGTGTCTGTTTTAACGATACGATTCTTCACTTAGGGGTGATAAATTTACCCTTTGGTGGGGTGGGAAATAGTGGAATAGGTGCTTACCATGGAAAGGCTAGTTTTGATACCTTTTCCCATCAAAAGAGTGTGTTACGACGTTACTTTCAACTTGAATTTAGCTTACGTTATCCGCCTTATGGTAACAAGATTAATCTATTTAAGAAACTGTAAACAGTTTTCGGGTTTGCTGGTTTCGGGTAATTGTATTAAGTTAAAGTGTATTAGTTAGCGGATATAAATCGGATTTAGTATAACTTCTGAACCCCTGAACTCCTGAACCCCTGAACTCCCTATCTCATCTTTAAATTTCTTCATATTTCTTCTTCCGCTGCGCTAACAATATAAATAATTGCCCCCTTATTTCAACAAAGCTTGACAAGTTAACAAAAGATTTCAATTTCCTCCTCAAGATTACTTGTATTTTGTAATTAGATAAACAAAATGACTCAATACTTCTGATAGGCTGTTAAAGCATCAGCCCTATTTTCTAAGCCGTTCACTCGTCTTTATCCCTCACTCTGATGGCTTTGCTGTCGGCGATTGTTAGCTTCAAAAATCTCTCTAACTTCGTCGAAATCTTTCTTAAGAAAACCTTAAAAAATGGAACAGATGACGATTCAATGTAACAATCAGCCCCATAAAACCTAACGGAATCTAACTGAAATCTTAAGGTTTTCTTTATACTTGTTCCACTCTATTTAACGATTAACTTATGAATCCTGCCAAATCAATTGCACCGAATCCTTCTCCCCAAGCATCTTTATCTCCATCCCCATCTACCAAGACTAAGAATGAGGCAACCGTTTCCCAACAAATAGAAGTGGATTATGCTGATATGGGCGGAGAGTTAGGTGATGCTACAGATTCCAAATATAACAAAGCTGTTTCAGATGACACTGTTGGAGCATTTTTCAAAGAAATGGCTCGCTATCCTCTCCTTCAGCCGGACGAAGAGATAGAATTAGCCCAAGCAGTTCAGTTTATCTTGCAAACCGAAGAAATTCAGCAACAGCTACAAGACTCTCTCAAGCGTTCCCCAACTAAAAGAGAAATTGCCGAAGCATTAGGGCTTAATAGCGAGCGACAGTTAGAGAATCGTCTTTACAAAGGGCGAATTGCTAAACGGAAAATGATTCGCTCTAATTTACGTCTAGTAGTTTCGATTGCCAAACGCTATCTGAATCGAGGTGTTCCCTTTCTCGATTTAATTCAAGAAGGGGCGATTGGCCTTAACCGCGCTGCCGAAAAGTTTGACCCTAACAAGGGATATAAATTTTCTACTTATGCCTATTGGTGGATTCGTCAAGCGATTACTCGTACCATTGCCAATGATGCCCGTACTATTCGCTTACCCATTCATATCGTCGAAAAATTAAACAAATTAAAGAAAGCTCAAAGGATTCTCAAACAAAAGCTACAAAGAAATCCCAATGAGCAAGAATTAGCAGATGAACTAGAAATTACAACAGTTCAACTCCATCAATTGTTCCAACTGCGCCGTCAATCTCTATCATTGAATCATCGCGTTGGGAAAGGGGAAGACACAGAATTAGTGGATTTACTCGAAGACCAAGATTTGCTACTTCCCGAAGAAAAAATGAATGAAGCAATGCTTCAGAACGAAATCTTTGCTGTTTTAAGTGATGTTCTCACAGAACGGGAAAAAGACGTAATTTCTTTGCGTTATGGCCTTACCAGCAGTCAACCTCACACCCTTGAGGAAGTGGGAGGAATGTTTAATCTATCCCGGGAAAGGGTGCGTCAAATTCAAAGTAAAGCGATGCGGAAGTTACGTCGTCCTCAAGTGGCGCGTCGTTTGAAAGGATGGTTAACTTAATTCAATTTTGGATTCAATCTCTTAGTTAGTAGGTGCAATTCATGAATTGCACCTAAATAGTATTGAACCTCAGTTTTGGAGAAGATTTAATAAAGGGGTTGACTTTGTGGCAACTTTGAGCAAGAATCTGCTATCGATTCTTCTTGTATAGATATGAATATGCAATCGGTTAATTTACTTCTTATTACTCCCCAAAAAAGTGAATTCTATAGAATAAGAGCGTTACTTGAACAAGGATTTTACTCACCTTTTGTCCTTCATTGGGTGTCTAATTTACCCGAGGCATCAAAAGCAAAGGAATTACAGACATATGAGGTTTATTTATTAAATTCCCAAGTACAAAACTTTAAAAGCTGGACAGTTATTGTCCAACCTTTTCCCGTTATTTTAATCACTCAAGATAAAGCAATCGGCCTTGAGTCTGTTCAAGAGGGATTTTGGGATTTTTTATTAGAAGAACAGTTAACCTCTATTTGTCTTGAGCGTTCTATTCGACTCTCCCTCAAACATCTTGCTACATCACTTCATTTACAAACCTTGCAAAAATGCCCTCAATCTATACAAGAAAAACCAGTTACCCAAGACCCCAGACACTTTTTGGCAGAATATGTTCCAGTGGGACTCTACCAAAATAATGCTCAAGGACAGTGTATTTATATTAATCAAGCTGCCAGTAAGCTGCTCGATATTACTTTTGAAGAATGTCTCGGTCTAGGGTGGATTAGTCGTCTTCATCCTGACGATAAAGATAGGGTTTTATCTTCTTGGGAAATCGCTTTTAACACCACTTCTTACTGGCAAGAAGAATATCGTTTTCTTCATCGAAATGGTAATATTATCTGGGTTCTTGCTCGATGCAAATTCATATTTGACTCATTAGGAAACCATCTTGGCTCTATTGGTGCATTGACAGATATAACTAAACAAAAAAAACTGACACAAGAACTTAACAGAGCTAAAAATTTTATTGAGACAGTTATCGATACCATTCCTATTCCCTTTTTCTGGAAAGACAACAACTTTTGCTTTTTGGGTTGTAATCAAATGTTAGCCGATTTTCAAGGACTGGGAGACAAAAATCAAATTATTGGTAAATGTGCTTTTGACTTTTCTCCTACCCAATCAGAAGTTAATTACTATCTTAGAGATGATGAATGGGTCATGAAAAATAACCAACCTAAATTATTTATTGAAGAAACTTTTACAACCTCAGACGGAGAAAAGAGATGGATTGAAACCCATAAAGCTCCTTTGAATGATGAGAATGGAAACACGATTGGAGTTCTCGGAATGTTTCAAGATATTACGTCTAGAAAAAAGACAGAATTTTTATTAAAGAAGGCCAAAGAAGAATTGGAAACCGCTAATAAAAAATTAGAAAGACTTGCCTATTTTGATGGACTGACTCAAATTCCTAATCGTCGTTATTTTGATCAAACAATTATTAAAGAATGGAAAGCGGCAAAACGTGAAGGAAATCCTCTGAGTTTAATGATGATTGATATTGACTACTTTAAACTCTATAATGATAATTATGGTCACTTAAAAGGAGATGAAATCCTTAAATTAGTGGCTAAAACATTGCTTAGTATCGTTCAACGGCCAGCCGATTTGGTGGCTCGTTATGGTGGGGAAGAATTTGCCGTCATTTTACCCAATACCCACCTAAAAGGAACTCAATATTTAGCAGATTTAATGCTTGAAAAAGTAAAGAATCTTGCTATTCCCCATCCATGTTCAACGATTAGTAAATGCCTAACATTAAGTATTGGTATTAATATTATGCTTTCTGATACTCCTTTATCCCTAGAACAACTTATTCATCAAGCTGATTTAGCTCTTTACCTTGCAAAAGAACAAGGTCGTAATCGAAGCGTCATTTATCAACCCTAAAGAACCTAAAAACGCTATATATAGCTTTTAGGTTCTCGGTTTTAGCTACTTAAACCTCACACTTCATACCAAATCCGGTGAACAAAACCCAGTTATCGAATTGCTCTCTTCCTTCTCCCTACTATCCTAAAACTGGATTTTATAAGTCGGACTTGGTATCACACCCTTCTCATCACCCATAACTTCCTTAACCAGAATTCATGTTAATTTGGAAGGGAAAACTGAACATATTCTCCATTGACTTCACATTGATTTTCTATGTCTCCTTCGTCTCCATCAATTAGCACATAAATAGTTTTATCTACAATTGCCAATCCTTCAGATGACATGGGTAAGTTGCGAACAATGGTAGGAGTAAGAATTGCATTGGGTTTAACCTCATTCGCTGCAATTCTCCAGAGAACAAAGTTATCCATCCCGTCTTCGGGTCCCCCAGCAATTCCCCAAATTTGATTGTTATGAAAGGTCAATTCTCGAATCCCTAGCCCTTCTAAATCAATCAAGGCTGCACCATCAAATTGATAGCTTTCAAGAGTAGCTAATTGTAATAAGATAGCATAATCTTTCTGATTCATTGAAACCTGTGGCGAACGAAGACCTAACCAAACCCTTGAGGTAGAAGAATTGTTAGCAAAAGTAACTGCACCTTCAGCATTAAATGAATTGGCTTTTGTGCAAGTCTCTTTATCTCCTTCTGCGTCATTTGCCTCTTTCTCTGCATTGTCAATTGCCTCGCTGACAGCTTCTAAGATTTTATTATCTTGGATTTTAAGGCCTGCAAAGAGAATAGTAGATTTTAGCTGTGTATCCTTTTCAGGATACTTAACTACTTTTCCAATTAACTCTAATTGATTATCCGATAATTTGGCTTGGACAAAGCGTCGCCGTTTATTTTTAATTTCACATTTAGTATTGCGACTATGAGAGCCAAAAATTAAAACTTTGTTGTCATCTAAATTTGCGATCGCTTCTATATCACTAATTTCTTTTCCTAATGGTAATTCAACCTTTTTATTTGTCTTTAACATCGTACCACTGACGGGATAAAGAAAGACAGACTCTTTTTGTTCATTATCCCCAACTAACAGAAAGTCTTGACTAGATGTCGGTGAAAGTTTAACCACAGAAGAGGGTTCACAAACGGGATAATTTCCCAATGTATTTCGTTCTAAATTATCAGCTTTGGCATGGGTTGTCTGGAAAATCCAACCGAGGAAAAGAGCTAAACTGATGCTCAATAATCGTCTCAAGAGAGGGTTTTTGATCATTCTAAATGCTCCCATAAGCATTGAGTTCATTAATAATCATAGTATGGGAAATCGGAGAACGCTACCAAAAAACTTGTTCAGCCCGTCCTCAATAGTGGCACAATAAGAAGTCGTAAAAGCGTAAGCCACCCTAGGAGATAAACTTGTGTTTTGGTCTAAGTCCCCATTGTCTGTTGTGCCGACGGTGTTCTTCTCCCTGATATTACTCGTTTTAGGGGGAACGCTGGTTAGTTGTAGCGCATTGCCAGAGAATTTAGTTAAATTTGGTGATAAACCCCAAGAAACGGTCATTCTCGATGCCCCTTATCAGCCCGTAGCCACAGCTAAACTAGCAGAAGTTACCCCTCCGTCAGCGATTCGGCAATTAAGTCAAAGCTTAGACCAATATCAGCCTCAAGTTCGCATTCTCAGTCCCCAACCGAATCAATTATTGTCAGATAAGACGGTTCAAGTCTCTTTGGATGTTCAAGACTATCCAATTTTCAAAGATGAAACCTTTGGTCTGGGTCCACATTTACATTTAATTGTAGATAATCAGCCTTACATGGCGATTTATGATGTCAGTGAGCCAATTACCTTAGAAAATCTTGCCCCCGGTTCCCATACGATACGAGTCTTTGCCTCACGTCCTTGGCATGAAAGTTTTAAAAATGAGGGGGCTTACGCACAAACTACTTTTCATATCTTTACCCAAACTGAAGATAACACCCCTGACCCAGATTTACCCCTGTTAACCTACAGTCGGCCGAAGGGAACTTATGGCGCAGAACCGATTTTACTCGATTTTTATCTAACGAACGCCCCTTTGCATATTTATTCCCCAGAAGAAGGGGATATGAACCCCACAGCAAACTGGCGAATTCGGGTCACTATTAATGGAGAAAGCTTTTTATTAGATAGATGGCAATCCGTTTATCTTAAAGGTTTAGAAAAAGGGGAAAACTGGGTTAAGCTGGAATTTCTGGATGAACAGGGTAATCCTGTTAATAATGCGTTTAATAATACCGCACGTCTGATTACTTATAATCCTAATGGCGATGATACCCTTTCTCAGTTGGTTCGCGGTGAATTGTCCCCAGATATAGCCTATTCAATTGTCAATCAGAATGCACCTGTTACCAATCTTCCCCCAGAAACCCCAACGATTGAACCAGAAATAACAAAAGAAACAGAAGAAGACGAGTCTGAGGTAATTCCTGAGAGTAATGTTACAACTGAGACAGTAGCAGTTCCTGAAACAGAGGAAACTGAGCTTAATTCGCCTGAAGAAGCAATATCCATTATTGAAGAAAGCGAACCTGTTTCTGTAGATGAGGAAACAGAAACCCCTCTTTCTGCTTCAGAGGAGGAAGTAACCGCAATAGAAGAAGAGATTGAGGTAACTGAAGAAATTATCTTAGAAGAAGAAATTGTTTCAGAAGATGAGGAAGAAACGGTAGAAACGGTAGAATCCGTAGAAACTGTTATTTCCCCTGAAGCAACCCCTCAAACGTTAGAGACTTCTATCCCCGTAGAAATCATTGATAGCGAAACCCTTGAAATATCTGAGGAATTATCAGAGGGAAAAACAACTAATTTAGAGTTAAAATTGTTAGAATCTATTGAAAAGTTAGAGCAAAAACTTGATAATTTATCTCAATCCTCTACTGTTTCTCCCGACTCTCAACCGTTAGATGAAACCGCTGAAGAGACGGTAAATACTTTAAGTAAGGATGTTAAAACTCGTCTGCAAAAATGGCGGGAAATGCTTACCCGTTCGATGAATAACTGATGTTTTGATTTCCTTTATTGAACATGAATAAACCCCTTAAAATATTATTGGTAACCCACTATTTTCCAAACCATCGAGGTGGGGTAGAAATTGTCGCTGGAAAATTAGCTGATATTCTTACAGAAAATTATCCAATTCATATTACTTGGTTATCCAGTAATTGCGACCAACCACCTGACAATACAAGCAGCTTAACTTGTTCTGCCATGCCATCCCTTAATATTACTGAAAAGAGCATTGGTCTTCCCTATCCTTTATGGAGTCTTCCTTCTTATTTTACCCTTTGGCAGCAAGTAAAAAAGGCAGATATTATTCATCTTCATGACTATCTTTATTTGAGCAACTTATTAACTTTTATCTTTGCAACTTTACAACGAAAACCTTGGATTATTACCCAACATATTGGATTTATTCCCTATAAAAATCCTCTGTTTCGCTGGTTATTATCTTTTCTTAATCACACTATTGGTAAATTTATCCTCAGACAATCTCATCAAACCCTATTCATTAGTGAAGTCGTCCAAAATTATTTTACAAACAATAATCGCTTTCGCCAACCTTCTTTGATGATTCCCAATGGCGTTGATATTCAATTATTTACACCGGCTAATCCATTAGAAAGAGAACAAATTCGTCAACAGTTTAACTTAAATAACCAGAAACCTATTTTTCTGTTTGTGGGTCGTTTTGTAGAGAAAAAAGGACTATTATATTTACATGAATTAGCAAAACAATTCCCTCAAATTCAGTGGGTATTCGCAGGATGGGGAACATTAAATCCTCAAAATTGGAATTTACCCCATGTTTGTGTATTGGAAGGATTAAGCGGTAAAACCCTTGTTCCTATCTATCAAATGGCAGATTTACTAATTTTACCCAGTCAAGGCGAAGGATTTCCCCTTGTCGTTCAAGAAGCAATGGCGTGTGGTACGCCCGCCCTAGTCAATACAGAAACCGCTAAAGCTTATCATGCAGTACAGGATATTATACTTACAGCTAACCTAGGAAATGCGAATGATTTACAACAGTGGCGGGATAAAATAGCAGAAATATTAGCTGAATCATCTATTTTATCCCAATTAAGAACACCTGTTGCTAAATTCGCCCAAGAACATTGGTCATGGCAGAAAACAGCCCAACGCTATTGGACGCTATTTGAGAGAATTTAGTTACATTTGTAATAGTAAAATCATTAAAAGTGCAGATGTCAGACAGGCAAAGGGGGTTCGGATGGAGTTCCATCGATTCCAACGAGGTTCAAACCCTAAACGGGCTGTTTTTAGGGCTGTGTCATTCATTTGCGCCACATCCAACGTTTGTAGTTTATTATTGAGAGGCACATTAATCGTGAATGTAGGTATCTGAACACCGAAAATATAAACAATTAAGGCAGAAATAATCAGAAAATGCACAATTCCATTGAATTTTCCAGTTACTAGGGCAATGACTGTAGAAAGAACCAAGAAAACCACTGAACCAACCCAGATAAACACAAAAATTGGCTGATTATTCTGTATAATGCCGTCTATCACCTGAAAAGCTCGAATAAACTCTCGGTCATTTAAACGATTTATTCCGGGCATGACGACTAAGACAAAAGCCAACAAGAAACCCGCCACCAGAGAACATAATAAGGTGGTTAAACTGAAGATGATTGGAAACATTCCTTCTAAAAACATGAAAAAGACTCCTTTGTTGCCGATAGCGGTGATTACCACAAAGAATGACACTTTTAGCTTAAAGGGTTTTGCCTTTTCTAACTATCTGATTCTTGCTTTATTTAAACATTCTTGCGGTTAATTACAGTAGGGTGGGCAGCATGCAAAAGGCAAAAGGCAAAAGTCAAAAGTCAAAAGTAGGCTGCATAAAGTGTTCAGGGATCACAAATGTCAAACACCTTTTTTTGTAGGGCTATAGTTTGAATAGCTGCCCACCGATAGATTTGAAACGAGACAGTATTGGGTAGGGTGGGCAGCATTCGTTAATTTATCTTATTTCTTACAGTTTGAATAGCTGCCCACCGATAGATTTGAAACAAGACAGAATAGATGGGAAGGTGGGCAAAACTTTCGGTTAATCATCAGATTTTATCTATTTTCCCTTTGCCCACCCTACATTCTGATATACATTCAATAAATGCAATTCTATAAGTCTAGACTTACATAATAATGGCTTTAGGGAGTTGTTGTTAGGAAAAATTCATCAAACTTTACCACATCAGACTGAGGAAAACGGGTATCAAAATAATAGCTGCTGACGCTTCCTTTAGCCGTATCCAAAATACTAAAAACTGTAATATTATTACTGGCGATATAAGGTAAAGGTTGGCCATGAGCATTAGTTAAAGGCTTAATATTAGGGATAATAGGATTTAATCCATTAGGA
Source organism: Microcystaceae cyanobacterium (assembly GCA_051439375.1). Lineage (GTDB taxonomy): Bacteria > Cyanobacteriota > Cyanobacteriia > Cyanobacteriales > Microcystaceae > JBGTGT01. Next base: position 37,912 of record JBFRWB010000121.1, on the reverse strand, counting down.
TCACCGAAAGCCGAGTAATTAGGATTATTAGGAGGGACAGGGCGAGGATTTCCTGCTAAATGTGCGCCATAGCTATTCCCTACATTTGAGGTTTCCAGAAAATGAGTCCCTTGAGGACTGAGAAAACGATTCCATAAATGGGAATGACCAAAGAAGACTAAATCAACTCCATTGACTTCTAATAAAGGAATTAAATCTCTTATCATATAGTCTTTATCTTTTGGGTATTCATAGCTAATAGATTGTATATTCCCTTCTAAATCATAATCCACTTTTTGAATTGGATCTGTAAACGGAGGAACAATATTGCCGCCTAATGTATGGGGAGGATTATGCAACATTACTATCTTATATTTTGCCTGTTGATAGTCGGGACTTGTTAACTCTGCTTCTAACCATTGATATTGGGGACTGTCTTTTGCAATTGATTCAAAAATATGTTGGCCATATCCCCAATCTTCAGGGGCGTTAAAATCTTGTTCAGCTTCTTGATAGCGGCCTTTCACCTGATTATCTTGCTCAGGTTTTCGCCAAATATGAGTAGCATATAAAACAATTAGACGAATATCTCCAAACGTAACAGCATAATATTTTTGCTCCCCTGTTTTTGACGTAGGAAAGCTAAAAATTTCTTCATAGGTATCCGTATTAAAGGAATTATCCTTTAACCACTTTTCTTTAATCTCAGAATCACGGTTTGGATTGATGGTTTGTTCTACAGTCTTATATAATTCTTCTGCTGCATGACGAGGATAGGCACGGTTAAATTGCTGGTTTAAAGATTTTTGTTCAGAATATTTTCCCATCACTTCATGATTACCAATGGCGGCAAATAAGGGTGTATTTTGTATAATTTCTCCTCCTTGATAAATAGATTCTACCCCCTGATGACCCAATTTATATCTTGCTTTTCCTTGAAGGCAGGGAAAAAAAGCACCCCCTCGTCTATCATCAAACCATTCAGACCCACGATCTGGAACATTCACTAAATCTCCTGCATAAAAGACACCATCTATACGATCAATGGTTTCCATGACTTTTTGTAAATTGGCTGCTACCATTGGCATTAATTGATGATCAGAGGTAAGTAAAATTTTGAGAGGCATTTCTTTTTTAGGGGAAGGAGAAAGAGAATAGAGCTTACTTCTAATAATTTGTAAATCATTATTCTCTTCATGAATACTAATAACCCGATAAGGTATTCTATCCCCTTGTATTAAATTATCAATGGTTGCTTCATGTCGCCAAATTTTTCTAGGTGTGACCTCAGAATAGGCTGGATTAAGACGGGAAGATTGATCTTCTCTCGTTCTACTTAATTGAGTAGTATTGGCTAAAACGACTTGTTTTAATTGCTCTCCATAAAGAACTTGATGCTCAACGCCTTTGAATTCTGTAAACCACACAACATTCACAGAATGGTCTGTTGGCAACTGCAAAAAGGGTTCACTGAGCAGTTGAAGGGAAGGTGTGGTAGGATAAAAAGAAGCGATCGCCATTATGATACTAAAAAGATAACTAATATAAACCATTTATAAATTATAAATTACGAACGATAAATTATAAGTGTTGGGTCACTGGTCACTGACATTGCCTTGTCGCAAAAGACCCTAAAGAAAATATAATATAAAGGAAGACCTGTCTGCGCTAAGGTTAATGCAGAGGAAACAATACTATTATGGTTGTGACAAGCCTAATCCAAGTGCTACTGATTGAGGATAACCTTGCTGAAGCAAGACTTATTCGAGAGATTCTCAAGTCGTCTCAACGGCAAAAATTCCGGTTGACCCACTGTCAACGGCTCTCAGACGCACTCGAAAAACTAAAAGCAGAGTTTTTCGATATTATTCTTTTAGATTTGACCTTACCCGATAGTTATGGACTGCGTTCGCTCCATCCTTTATTAGCAATCGCTCCCCACATCCCGATTGTTGTTTTAACTAATACTAATGATGACGATCTCGCACTAGAGGCAGTGCGTCAAGGCGCACAAGATTACTTGTTGAAACGTAAGGTACAATTTGATACATTGGTTCGATCTGTTTGTTATGCAATTGAACGGAAACAGGCCGATGAAGAATTAAGAGAAATGAACTTGCAACTGCAACAAAGAATACAACAAAGAAATGAAGAATTAGAGAAAGCCAAAGAAATAAACCAGTTAAAGAATGAATTTGTTTCTATGCTATCCCATGATTTTCGTAACCCATTGAATACGATTTTATTATCAGCCGGATTATTAGAAGATAGTAGTGAGTTTTTGAGTAAAGAGCAGCAGCTTTCCTATTTTAAAATGATTCGGACAGCGATTAAGAATATGGATCAAATTCTCAATGAGGTATTATTAATTGGAAGAGCAGATTCAGGCCGTATGGAATATATTTTTGAACCCATTAATCTCGAAGAGTTTTGTCATTCTTTGGTTGATACTTTGCAGTTAGGTGCAAGTGAGACTCACCCAATTGTATTTACCGCGCAAGGAAATGTTTATCAAGGGGTTTGGGACGAGAATTTATTACGTCATATTTTGAATAATTTACTGGGAAATGCGATTAAATATTCTCCTGAAGGGGGAAGTATTTATTTTGATTTGATAGAAAAAGGAAATTATGTTGTCATGCGGATTAAAGACCAAGGAATTGGTATTCCACAAGCATCTTTAGATTTGTTATTTAAACCTTTTTATCGTGCCGATAATGTGGAAGAAATTAACGGAACAGGGTTAGGATTAGCGATTGTACAACGATGCGTTGAAGCGTGTAAGGGAGAGATAAACGTAGAAAGTGTAGTGGGAGAAGGAACAACCTTTGAGATTACTTTCCCAATTTTAACCGATGAAATGGTTTCTTGTTCTTGTAATTAACCCGATAAAGAGATAAGATTTAGATTGATCAAAGTTGAGCCATTGATTATCTTTTATTGGTTTTACTTTCTTTCTTCTGAATTCTATTTTCAGCTATAACAACGACAACAAGGAATCACTCAATTATGGTATTAACTGCATCAACGATGTTGCCCCTTGGGACATCTGCGCCTGATTTTACGTTACCTGATGTGGTAACAGGAAACACCCTTTCTCTTAAAGATTTTAAGGCGAAAAAATCCTTATTAGTTATTTTCATGTGTGAACATTGTCCCTTTGTTAAACATCTACAAGACGCATTTGCGACGTTAGGAAAAGATTATGAAAATACGCCGTTAGGAATTGTTGCGATTAGTTCCAATGATGTAGCGAATTATCCTGACGATTCCCCTGCAAATTTGAAAAAAATGGCAACCACGTTAGGGTTTAATTTTCCCATTTGTTATGATGAAACTCAAGAAGTCGCTAAGGCTTATACGGCGGCTTGTACCCCTGACTTTTTCTTATTTGATCAAGATTTTAAGCTAGTTTATCGGGGGCAATTTGATGATAGTCGGCCGAGTAATGAGGTTGCCATTACGGGGAAAGATTTACGCCAAGCAATTGATAATGTTTTAGCAGGAAAACCTATTCCTACAGAACAAAAACCAAGTGTTGGCTGTAACATTAAATGGATAGTCGGGAATGAACCCAGTTATTTTGGTTAATTTTTTATTATCATTTTGAAACGGGTAGGGGGAATTCATGAATTACCTCTACCGTTATGGGTAAGACCATAGAATTATTTATCAAACAAATATACTCCTACAGAAGACTCAAAGACTCGTTGACTTACTAATCAGTATTAATACTTAACTATCAGATTAAAAGCATCGGCTTCAAAAAGACGAAGTTGTAAAAATATTCCGCAACTTTGCGCCTCCTTCTCTGTTATCGTCATACCCTGAAGGAAGGGTTATAGGGGTACAAAGTGAGAGGCTTGATATGGGTAAGGTGTAAAGCAAGCGTTATATTACAGCTTATTTTTACCTTTTACTTTTTGACTTTTGCCTTGTGCTTAGTTCTGTAACCCATCTAATTGAGTCTTTAAGGAGGAATGTCTCCCATGTCCGAAGCATCTATTATTGAAAATCGTGATTATACGCTGCTTATTGATAAAAGCAGCAGTATGGCTACTTCTGATGAACAAGATGGTAAAACCAGATGGGAAATTGCCCAAGAATCTACCCTCAGACTGGCTAAAGAGTGTGAAAAAAACGACCCTGACGGTATCACGATTTATTTATTTTCCAGTCGTTTCAGACGGTACGATAATGTAACCTCTGCTAAAGTTTCGCAAATTTACGCAGAAAATGAGCCTATGGGAAAAACAGAGTTGGCAACTGTGCTTCAGGATGGGTTAGACAACTATTTTCAACGTAAAGCGGCCGGAGAAACCAAAGAGAATGGAGAAACCTTTTTGGTGATTACTGATGGTGAACCTAACGATTACAAAGCCGTCATGCGCACGATTATTGATGCAGCCAACCGTATTGATCGCGATGAAGAATTAGCCATTTCCCTCATACAAGTCGGACATGACAAGAAAGCGACGACCTTTTTAAAAGCGTTAGATGATCAATTGCAAGATACGGGCGCAAAATTTGATATTGTCGATACGGTTACTGTCGATGATATGAAGAATTTTACCTTAGCTGAGGTACTACTTAATGCCATTATTGATTAAGCTAAGGGTTAGTTGTTAACTTAATTGTTAACTTAATTCTGGGCTTTCCTAATAATTAACTGGATAAACCCGCCCCTTTAACTGGTTTGGGCGGGTTATTAACTTACTTCTGAACTTCTTAGACTAAGATTAATTAGGCTGAAAGGTCATCATTAATTGTCCATCTGCATGATAAAGCTCAATGGTTTGACGAGCATTCAAACTAAGACTTCGTAAACCATTTTCCAAGCGAGAAAGATGATTCATCAAATGAAGTTGAATCTGTTGATTATTGTCCTGTTTAGCTTGTGCAGCCGTGGCAATGAGTTGTTGATGATAGGCTTGAGTTAGACGCACTTTAATCAGATTATTCTGTAACTTATAATAACAAATTTTCTCAGGTCGTTGACACAGGTTCTCTAAATATTGGGTCAATTCTTGGCGAGCTAAAGCATTTTTTAACTGTATTTCTGCTTGGTTTAAGGCAACCTGATAACTAGAAATAAGTGGTTTTGCCTGTTGAGCATAGAATGAAGAAACAGGAATTTGTTGTAAAGTAGTTAAAGCATTGCGCCACTGTTCTGTTGTTTTTGACCACTGTTGTTGTTCTTGCCAAGCAAGGGCTTGTTTAGCTTGTTCTTGAGCCGTTTTGAATCGCTGAAATTCCTTTTGGACTTGTTGTTTTTTTCCTTGTGCTTTAACCTGTTGATAATTATATTCTTTCAATAATTGACGGGCTTTATCATAGGATGTGGTATTAGGAGAAATTGATTGTAGCCTTTCAACAGCAGTTTGCCATGTTGCTTCCACCAATTGCCAGTCTTCTAGGGATTGTGCAATCCCTTGTCTGGAATGGGCTAATTGGGCGGCTTCTCTTCCCTGTTTAAGTCGGGTAGCTGCTTCTTTTTCTCCCTGCATCCGTTGTTCAATGGTAGCTAATGTCCGTTCATACTGACGTTTTTTGCTGTCAATAGAGATTTGTAAGGCTTGAGGAACATCAGAACTCGGCAGACGATTGATTGCTTCTTCTAATTGAGTTTTGCTAGATTGCCATGCCCCAAAAGATTGAGACGGCGTTGTGATAGACTGTTGACTTTGACTGGCCTGCTGAGTCACCGTTATAAGAGACTCAAGGGACAGCAATTGACGCTCATAATCAGAAAGTAAGGCGGTTGCAACCCCATAATGACGAGACCAAGCGGGAATAGACTTTAATAGTTCAATTGAGCGAGATAATTGCTGTTTAGATAATAAGAGTTCCGTTTCAGAAGTTATTTGCCTGTTCAATATCTCTTCTGCTGCTTTTTGAGCTTGGTTTAACTGGGGACAAGATCCCAACCCACAAGGACGGGTGAAAATGTATAGTAATCCTAATCCGAGGGAGATACCTAAGCCAAGTGCTGTAAGTTTACTGAAATAGTTACGCTCTTGACGTTTTGGCAAAGAATAAGCCAGATTTTTCCGACTGATTTCTTGAGCAATCTGTGAGGAAGTAAGAAAAGAATGGGACAAAGCATGATCGGAATTGAGGGGATATACACCACCATCAACTAACCAATAGACTTTTAACTGATAGGAAGAGAAAGAAGATGAATGAGAAAGATTATCCCTCAGTTTAGTTATAATCTCTTGATTAAGTGCTAATGTCTGTTGGCCGCATTGGATAAAAACTAAAAGGATTTGCTCTTGTACCCAACAATTTACCTCGCAGGTAATCTGTTTTCCTAGTTCCTGTTGTAAACAGTTCTGGACATAAGATTGAATTCCCGACAAATCTAACGGGGTTATGGTTTCCATACGTTACACACTCCTCATAAGCAAGCTGATCAAAGAATCAGTGTGCTTATCCTATCCTATTGAGCAATGTCTTGACCAAAAAATTGGGGGCTGAAGCCTCCTCTTTTAAGAGGATCAAAAACAGAGGATCTCGTATTTCAAGCTTTTTGCGACAGGGTGCGAGGTACTAATGAGTGATCACTGAAATGACCGATTTCCGATAAGATAAATGAGGAGTTTGCTACTTATTCTCATCGGCTAATCTACTTCTTGTCTAAGTAATCAAGGATTTTGACGCAGAAACAACAGACTCAGTTGAATAATTATTTTTATGGATTTACTCGAATATCAAGCAAAAGAACTCTTTAATCAAGTAGGAATTCCCATTTTACCCTCTCAACCCATTAAAACGGTGGGGGAACTCAAGTGGTTACGCATTCCCTATCCGATTGTCCTTAAATCTCAAGTTAGAGTGGGGGGACGGGGAAAAGCCGGTGGGGTTCGTTTTGTGGAAAATACCATTGATGCGATCGCAGCCGCTAACGCAATTTTTAATTTACCGATCAGTGGGGAATATCCTGAAGTTATTTTGGCAGAGGCAGAATATAATGTCCAAGAGGAATTATTTCTCTCGGTTTTACTCGATTATGAACTACAACGCCCTGTTTTGTTAGGTTCATCTAGAGGCGGAATGGATATTGAATCGTTTTTGGATCAAATGCAGGAAGTGGTGATTGAGGAAGATTTTTCCCCTTTTTATGCCCGTCGATTAGCCCTTAAAATGGGGTTAAAAGGGGAGTTAATCCGAACAGTGAGCGAGATTATTGAGAAAATGTATGGACTTTTCCTCGAAAAAGACCTCGATTTCATCGAAATAAATCCCCTTGCCCTGAATGAAGCCGGACAAGTGATGGCGTTAGATGGGAAAATTAGCGTCAATGAAGCTGCCCTGACTCGTCATCCTGATATATTGACCTTAACTGCTACCTCTCATCAGAATAATGTGCCTTTTCTCCAAGATTCAACCTTACCCATTACCACTTACCCGAATCGGTTAAAAGTGGGTCAAAGTCAGAGTAACGTGGCAATTATTAGTAATAGTGAGGGATTAGGGCTATCTGCTTGGGATGCTTTGGCTCAACAGGAGATTCCCCCCCATTCCTGCTATATTTTAAACGAAAGAGACTGCCAATTATATTTACAGAAGCAATTAACAACCGTTCTCAATGATTTAGGGAAATGGACGGATATTAAAGTTATTATCATTAACTGGTTATCTTCTGCTCCCCTAAATAAAAGCGTGTCTCGTGCGATCGCTGACTATTTAATCGCTTTGGGGCATCAATCATCCTCTCCCGTCGTAGAAGACCGTATGATGCGAGCAACGGGATTTGGAGGGTCAAAAAGGAGTAAAAAAGCAATTTCTGCTCCAAAAAATAAGCTATCTCAAGATAGCCCTTCTTTTATCGTTCGCTTAGTTGGCAGCCAAACCGAGGAATTAAAAAAAGAATTAACCTCTCTTTCGGCCATTTGGGTCGATCAGTTAGAAGACATGGCCAAACAAACTGTTAAACTGACTAAGGCTTGATCTAATCTGCTAATAACCCATGAAATTGACCCCCGATAGTAAATTAATTATTCAAGGTATTACTGAACCCATTGCGACTCAATACGCCCAACGAATGCGGGCGGCGGGTACAAATATTGTGGCAGGTGTCAGTGTGGGAGAAGGGGGTAATAGGCTTGATGAGATCCCTCTCTATGATTTGGTGGAAACAGCGATCGCCGAACAAGGGGAGATTGATACTAGCTTAATTTTTGTCCCTCCCTACAAGGTATTAGATGCTGCCCTCGAAGCCATCGCTGCTAAAATTCGTCAGTTAATTATTATTACGAAAACTGTTCCTCCCCTCGATATGGTGAGGTTATTAGAGCAAGCAGAAGAAACTAATACTTTTATCCTTGGTTCAGGTAGTCATGGCTTGATTATTCCCGAAAAACTCTGGATGGGAATCGGGGAATATCCTTTGTATAAAGCAGGAAACGTGGGCATTATTAGTCGAGGCGATCGCTTAATGGATGAAGTGGGGTGGCAATTGACGCAAGGGAACATCGGTCAATCTATAGCGGTGGGATTGGGGACAGATCCCATTACTGGGTCGAATTTTGAGCAATGGTTAGAGATTCTCGAAGAAGATGAGCAAACTGAGGTCATCGTTTTAGTGGGTTACCCCCATAGTCCATTGGAAAAGTCTGCGGCGGAGTATATTACCCATGCGGTGGAAAAGCCGGTTATTCTCTATTTAACTGGAATATATGCCCCATTAAATGCTTATTTTGGCGATGCAGAGGCGTTATTAGCCAATCGTTTGGCCGCAGTTCCCCTCGAACCAGATTTTCAGCCCATGATAACGGCTTTTGAACAAGCGGGAGTGGCGATCGCCCATAAAATCAGTGAGATTCCTTCTCTGGTTACCCAAGCGTTATCCCCAAAGGGTAAACGGTAATTTCAGTGATCAGTGATCAGTTATCAGTAAACAATTTTGTACTGTGATATTGTTGTTGAAAATTAATTCTCTTCTCGCTATCTTAGAAAAGATATTTTATCCCCACAAGTGTTGTGAACCTTCTTCAACTACCATCGAGTGTTTTGGTGTGCGATCGCTATCAAATCGAACGCTTATTGGGACAAGGGGGAATGGGACGGACTTATTTAGCCATAGACACCCAAAATAATCATAATCTCTGTGTATTAAAAGAATTTTGTCCCTCATTCTCTGAAGAAAACGCCTTAAAGAAAGCCAAAGAACTATTTCTTAGAGAAGCAAAAATTTTACAAACCCTCTCCCATCCGCAAATTCCCAAGGTATTAGGGACATTTGAGGAAAAAGGACGCTTATTTTTAATTCAAGATTATATTGCAGGACAGGATTATGAAGAATATTTACAAAATCGTTCGTCTGGGTTAACAGAAGCAGAACTGAAACAATTTTTACGAGATATTTTACCTGTTATTGCTTATATCCACAAAAAAGGAGTGATTCATCGAGACATTGCCCCAGATAATATCATGTTCTCTCAAGAGGATGGGAAACCTGTTTTAATTGATTTTGGTGCAGTTAAAGAAATATTCACGCAAATGAGTGACAAATCAGTGATTAGCACTAAAATTACTAAAGAAGGCTACTTTGCTCCCGAACAAGGATGGGGTAAGGTATCAATGAGAAGTGATCTCTATTCCTTGGGGGTAACCGCCATTGTCTTGTTAACGGGAAAACCGCCTCAAGAATTGCAAGATATGGAGTCAATGGAGTGGAGATGGGAACATTTTACTGAGGTAAGCGATACATTAGCAGGTATTTTAAATAAAATGCTGGAATATAAGCCCTCTAATCGCTACGAGTCAGCAGACGCTATTTTAAACGCATTAACCCCCACTTGTCAGCCAACCGAAATATGTACAACCCCAACTATTTCCCCTCAAACTACCTTCTCTTTGGGGTTAACCCATCCCCTTCCTTTTCTCTCTCGTGGTTGGGTTTATAGCATAACTGTTATTATTATGGGATTATTAGGTGGAAGTTATAGCTATTTTAATTTTTTGCCCTATATTTCCCAATTGTGTCATCTTTCTACCTATTGTGTCTCAGAGAAGACATTAACCGAACAATATTATCGAGATAACCAAGATGGGTTAGGTGCGATCGCCGGAATTAAATTAGCAGAAAATAATCAAGATTTAGAAATTATTGAGGAACGTTTAGAGAAAACCAGCGCAAAACTCTCTGTTATTCCTTCAGATGCAACTATTTCTCCTCAAGTTCAATCAAGTCTTCAGATGTATCGACAGGTACAACAGCAAATCAGTGATCGTCTTGCTATCATCGAACAAGCACAGATGTCTTTAGGTGAATTAGATACAACCAAACTAAGTTATGAAAAACTGACGCAAGAAACGTTAAATTCAAAAAGTGTGAACAAAATGGAGAGAGTAAAACGTCAATGGCGAGATTTACAACAAAAATACCAAAAAATTCCCGATGATACCTTATTAACCTCACAAAAACAAATAGGAATCGAAACAACACAAACTCAAATTAAGAAATTACAAACCCGTATTAATCAACGGATTGCAGAGATAGAAGCAGCCAGACAAGAAGCTATTCGATTACAAAAAGAAAAAGAACGCTTAGAGCGACAAAGACAGCAAGAAGAGGCATTACAACCGCAAATTTCCCCAAATGATCCCCAACCCATAGCTCAACCAAAAATTGAGACACCATCTTCTCATACGTCAACTCAGAAATCATCTGGGTGGGGAAAACCTCCTCAGCGAATTTGGTAGATTTTAAGCATAAATAAGTAAGGACGAGGTAATCTCGTCCCTATCTAACACCTAATCCCTCATATTTGAATTAACTATAACTTAAGTTTGAGCAACCGTCGCCCATGTTTCAGGAGTATAGGTTTTTAAAGCTAAAGCGTGAATGGCCTCGGAAGCTAAATGCTCTTGTAATGCACCATAAACCATTTGATGCTGTTTAACCTTGTTTTGTCCAGCAAATTTTGAGGAAATTACGACAGCTTCAAGATGATCTCCCCCACCTGTCAAATCATTAATAAAAACTTGAGCATCAGGAAGGCTTGCTTTAATCATTTGGGCGTATTCGTCAAAGTTAGTCATAGATATTGTACTCAGAAAATGTAAGAAAGACAGGATGTCTTTGATTTTATTGTAGAACAAGCTTTTGGTTTTGGGAAAAGTCTTTATTATGACCCTTCAAGTGGAATTAATAAAAACCTGATGAAATTGTATGTAAAGTTTAAGGTTGATTGTATTGTAAAAAATCAGGATCTAAATAGGATACTTTGGCATAAGGATCAAGTGCATCTAATACTTTTCGTCCGTAACTTCTTAAATTCGCTCGATTATCTAATAAAGCAACGACTCCCTGTGTTTCCCGTAATGGCATTACCGCTTGTTGTAATTGTTTTAACGCAGTCGGTAACAAATAACCACGAAACCAATCTTTATGTTGACGTTTATAATAAATTACTTGGCCCGCAACCAGAGGATTTTCTAAGGAAGGAATGGGTAAAGTTGCCATAATTAGCAGTTGAGGAGAAGGACAATTTTCTGCGTATTGATGCCAAAATTGCCAACTACAGAGTAAGATTCCTTGATAATCAGTTAATGGCTTTTCTATTTTAACCTTAGATCCCCATTGTGCTGCTAAAAATGCGCCTAATTGGGATTGTAGGGGTAAATCTTCTACTAAAATAACAATGGGGTGACGAAGGGGTTGACACAAACCAATTAAATGATTAATCTCATTGGTTAATACCCCTTGAAATTCAGGAGTATTGGGTAAAGGAAGCTTTTCAGGTAAATATAAACGGATATATTCATTTTGACGACTGGGCGTAAATTTTAAACATAAAAGATCCTGCTTCATTAATCCCATTGTTGTTTTATATAAGTTTGCTTCTTTACTTTGATCTAAAAATCCTCCCATTAAAACAAACGGTTGTTGTGGCCATAAAGGGTTTAAAAAAGATGCAATTTCAATGGGTTGACAGGATAAAATAAATGTTCCTTGATCTCTGCGTAATTGTCCCCAACTTAAAGACGTATCTAGGGAAAAGGTTCGATAAAATTGGCGAAAGTGAGGGGTTAAATTTGGCTGATCCCCTAAAATAATCCTCAATTCTTCTAATAATCTTAATTCACCTTCATCCAATAAATAACAATGATAAGGGTTAGGGGGATGACTAAAAAGAGATTTGGTTAATTTAATCCTAATTTGTCTTATTTTTTCGACTAAAAGGGAATTTATCCCAATTAATTCTTCCCAATTAGAGGGAGTGAGACGAACCGTTAAAAAGGCTTTTGTCCAATCTCCTAAATCTTCTGCTTGATCAATTAAAGTAGGAAAAGAAAGTGTATTAGGCTTAGATAAGCGATCGCTTAACCACTGCTCAGGAGAAAGCATTACTAAACCTTGACCCTTCCCTACAACCAACTCAGAAGTATTTGTAAAAATTGGCTTATCAATCTGTAACCATTGCTGCAATTTAGGAATTTCTATCTCTAATAACCGTTTTTGAATTCCAGAAGGTGCAATTAATAATAGAGGTTGCTCACTGAGTAAAGCAGGTGTGAGATAGCTGTAACTATAACAAGAAACCGTACTTCCTGTTTGAATTAAAGCAGAACGATGTAACCGTAATGCCCTAGAAACTAGACGTGCCATTGTTAAATGATGCGTCCACATCGGCTGTTTTTGTTGACGCAAAAATCCCCGAAGTTCAGTATGTACCTTAGTCTCTAGCATAGATAAATTATAAACTATGAATTATTATCTTACGGTTAACTGTTAACTATTAATAATTAAAAGTAGGGACATTGCAAATAACATCCCTACAAAGCTTATTATATTGACATCCACTATTAAATGTCAAAACCTTTACCTATTTTCTATCTCCCGATTAATCTACATTTCTCCTCTAATTTCTTCAACGACTCCATCTCTGACAATCACTTCTACATTTAACTTTTTCACTAAATTATCGCCTTTTTCGAGACGGAAAAAGCTTTCCATCTGTGCTTGTACGACTTCTTGATCTAATTCAACCAATTGAACCTGCTGTAATTGTTGTAATGACTGATTTTTTTGTTGTAACAGTTCATTTTTTTTCTGATTTACTTGACTTTGAATTGCTTCAATTTGCTGAGTTGTTTGGGGGCCAGGGGGAATGGTACTTTGTTTTTGGATATCAGCTATCATCCGTTGCCCTTGAGCGTCTAACTGTTGAATTTGACCATCTATGTTGTTAATTTGTCCTTCTAGTTGCTGTTTTGCTTCCGCTTTCCAAGTTGGTGTGACAATCACCTTGATAGGAATAACTCGCTTCAGCGTCAAATACTTGGTTTCTTCCATGATCAAATGATACCCTTTGTTAAAAAATCGACACAGACAGCTTATCATACCAAATCTGGTTTACAGATTATCCCTGACGGAATTAATTATCAATTATCAATTGTCAATTATCCATGGACAACACTATACTAAGGGTTTGAGAAATATCTGCTGTCACCCTATCTAACCCCATCCAGAATGCAACCAACCGATCCAGAGAAATTTACCGAACAAGCGTGGGATGCCATTGTAAGCTCACAAGATGTGGCACGTCGATTTAAAAATCAAACCTTAGAAGTAGAACACGTCGTTATTGCCCTCTTAGAACAGGAAAATGGACTAGCAGAGCGAATTTGTACCAAAGCTGACTTAGAACTTTTTCGCATTCAACAGCAACTCGAAAACTTTGCGAGTCGTCAGCCAAAAATGATGAATGTAGAGCAGTTGTTCTTAGGACGAGGATTAGATACCTTATTAGATAAAGCCGATGTTGTGCGTACCAGTTGGCAAGATAAATTCATCTCTGTTGAGCATATTTTGATGGGATTTGCTGAAGATGAACGAATTGGTCGCCGATGCTTACGCAATTTTAACCTAGATCCCCAAGACTTAGAATTAGCCATAAAATCAGTCCGAGGAAGTCAAAAAGTCACCAGTCAAAACTCCGAAGATCAATACGAAGCACTCAGTAAATTTGGTCAGGATCTCACAGAAGCAGCGAAAAAAGGCAAATTAGACCCAGTAATTGGACGAGATGAGGAGATAAGACGGGTTATTCAGGTGTTATCTCGCCGTTCTAAAAATAATCCCGTTTTAATTGGAGAACCCGGTGTGGGAAAAACAGCGATCGCAGAAGCGTTGGCCAATCGTATTATGAATGGAGATGTCCCCGAATCTTTAAAAAATCGCCAGTTAATCTGCTTAGATATGGGAAGTCTCATTGCAGGGGCGAAATATCGCGGAGAATTTGAGGAAAGACTGCGAAATGTCATGAAAGAAGTCACTGACTCCGATGGTCAAATTATCCTCTTTATCGATGAAATTCACACCGTCGTTGGTGCAGGATCCCGAGATGGAGGATCAATGGATGCAGGAAACCTCCTGAAACCCATGTTAGCCCGTGGTGAATTGCGCTGTATCGGTGCAACGACTTTAGATGAGTATCGCAAGCATATTGAGAAAGATCCTGCCTTAGAACGGCGTTTTCAGCAAGTTTACGTCAAGCAACCCTCTGTAGAAGATACGATTTCCATTTTACGGGGACTCAAAGAACGCTATGAAGTGCATCATGGGGTTAAAATTACTGATTCTGCTTTAGTTGCAGCCGCTACCCTTTCCCAAAGATACATTACTGACCGTTTTCTCCCTGATAAAGCCATTGACTTAGTAGATGAAGCGGCGGCTAAGTTAAAGATGGAAATCACCTCAAAACCCGTCGAATTAGAAGATATAGATCGCCGTTTGATGCAGCTTCAAATGGAAAAGTTTTCCTTAGAAGGGGAAGAAAAACGCCCCGGACTCTCAGTGGTTGATCCAGCGTCTAAAGAACGATTGAGTAAGATAGAAGACGAGATTAAAGAATTAGAAACGATCCAAAAAGAGTTATCGGTTCAATGGACAATTGAAAAAGAAATGTTAGCAGAAATTAATGCGTTAAAGGAGGAAGAAGAGAGTTTACGTCGTCAAGTAGAACAAGCAGAAAGAGATTATGAACTGAATAAAGCGGCTCAGTTAAAATACGGTAAATTAGAAGTCTTACAACGAGAATTAGAAGCAAAAGAAAGTAAATTAATTGATATTCAATCTGAAGAAACGGCTTTATTAAGAGAACAGGTAACAGAATCGGATATTGCTGAAATTGTGGCAGGATGGACGGGAATTCCCCTCAGTCGCCTCTTAGAGTCCGAAAGACAAAAATTACTACAGTTAGAGGGTCATATTCACCAACGGGTGATTGGTCAAAGTGAGGCAGTAGAAGCGGTAGCGGCAGCAATTCGCCGTGCAAGGGCAGGAATGAAAGATCCCAGTCGTCCCATTGGTTCTTTTCTCTTTATGGGACCAACAGGCGTTGGAAAAACCGAATTAGCTCGTGCTTTAGCGCAATTTCTCTTTGATAGCGAAGAAGCGATGATTCGCATTGATATGTCGGAATATATGGAAAAACACGCCGTTTCTCGCCTTGTCGGTGCGCCTCCCGGCTATGTCGGCTATGAAGAAGGAGGACAATTATCAGAAGCGGTGCGTCGTCGTCCTTATTCCGTTATCCTCTTAGATGAAGTAGAAAAAGCCCATGTAGATGTTTTTAATATCTTATTACAAGTTTTAGATGATGGGCGAATTACTGATTCTCAAGGGAGAGTTGTTGATTTTCGCAATGCGATTATTGTGATGACCAGTAATATTGGTAGTGAACATATTTTGAATGTTGCAGCCAATGATGAAGATTATGAAACCATGAGAAAACGGGTGATTCAAGCATTAAGAAAACATTTTCGACCCGAATTCTTAAACCGCATTGATGACCTAATTATTTTCCATACTTTGAAACGGAATCAATTACGCAATATCATAAAAATTCAAATTAAACGAATTGAACAACTACTATCAGAACAACAGATTAATTTAGAGTTAACGGATGCTGCTTTAGATTATATTGTTAATGTGGGTTATGATCCGGCTTTTGGTGCAAGACCTTTAAAAAGAGCCATTCAACGGGAATTAGAAAATCCGATGGCAACTAAAATTTTAGAAAATACCTTTCTGGCTAATGATACGGTAATCATAGATAAAGGAGAACAGGGGTTAACCTTCAATAAAAAAGAACCGTTAGAAGCAGTTAAAGTAGAGGTTTTACCATAAGTTTCTAGGTAGATAACTTAATAAAATTAATTTCTCAGCCTAACTGACATCGGGTAAAAAATCAAAATCTAAGGTTTCTTCGAGAGAAAAAGGACTTTTCACTGGAAAAATATTGCGAGATAATCCTGTTTCATCGGCTGCTTCTTTTACCCCATAATCATAACAACCCTCAAAAACTTCTGTTAAGTAAGGTTTTAAACTTGGACTATCTTCTAAAAGCGTTATAACTCTCCGTCTATGTTCTCGGATAGTATATCGCCAACTATTAGAACGTTTTTCAGGCTGATACTGATATTTAAGCAAGTGCATTAAAATAACAATTAAGTTACTCTTTAGGGCGTGTTTCTGACTTTTTCCCATCGCTTCTATTTCTTCGATTAAATTCTCATAGTCGAGTTGATCGAGTTGACGATTTTTTAACTGATTAACAGTGGTTTCTAACCATAAATTAAAGTCTTGATCATAAAGATTTGTCCTTGTAGTTGGAAAGGATAAGTTGATTTCAGTGGTCATAATTTCTTAGACAATTTAAGCGGGGAATTTAACGATTATAGCAGTACAAAAAAGGTGTTTGACGTTTATAAAAGCTAAACCTTAGTCATGATAAGGGTTTGACTTCTTCATTCTTCATTCTTCCTCCTTGCGTTTAGCTATAACTACTATATTAAGTCATTGGGAAGGTTAAAGTTTCCTTCACTCATTAATACAGAAGATCCACCTACTCGAATCGCTTGAATATTGCCCTTTTGTTTATCCACTTCTAAGCGCAAAAAACTGGGTCTTCCCATCTTAATTCCTTGTTCAACCGTCCAAACTAGGGTTTCCGTTTCTTTTTTATCTCTAACGCCTAAATATCCCCCTAATGCACTGACAGCCGAACCCGTTGCGGGATCTTCCGCTATTCCCAAAGAAGGGGCAAACATTCGAGCAGATAGATTAGATTGGGTAAATATGACTTCTTCTGTGAATAAATAGACTTCAGACACTTCTTTATTCGCTAATGCCTTATCCCAGATTGATTGATTTATTTTTGCTCGTTCTAATGCAACTTGATTACGAAGGGGAACAAACAGAAAGGGAACACCACAGGAAACAATTTCAGAGGATAGCTCATCAGTTAATATGTCTTCAGGTTGTAAAGACAGCATAGCAGCAATTTCTGAAACAGTAGGAATCTCTGAGCTAAATTCTGGTGGTTGTGCCACAGTTAACTCAGTATAGGTAGGAGAATTATCACTTAAGCGAATTGTTACTGGAATATTTCCCACACCTTCTTCGAGGATAATCGTAAATTCAGTGCTAGGGAAAGGGACAGCGTTAATGGCCGCTAAAAGATAAGCCGTTCCCACAGTGGGATGGCCAGCAAAGGGAAGTTCGCTTTTTGGGGTAAAAATTCTGACTTTTTTAGTTCCTTGGGGGGTTTCAGGGGGAAAGACAAAAACAGTTTCGGAAAGATTTAATTCACCAGCGATTATTTGCATTATCTTAGTGGATAGTCCCTCTGCGTTGGGAAAGACGGCTAAAGGGTTACCACCAAAAGGGCGATCGCTAAAAACATCTAGCGTATAAAATTTGTATGGGGTCATGGTTTATAAAATACCTAATTTAATTAACTGTTCCATAATAATTCTTAAATATTTTTTATATTAAACTGAATCTAAATTGCAAAATAACTAGACAATATTTTTCTGAGAAATAGGGTTATGGGAAGAAGAAGGAAATTCTGTTGTTTGACGGTGCATTAAATAGCTACTGATGGAGATAAGTAAAATAGCAACTGATACATAAATAATATCCTGTGAGGTATTTAATTGTAAAGTAATCATTTTTTTAAACACGCTGACAATTAAGGCAACAATAATTACCTGTAATAACTTTTTCTTTAATTCTTCTAAAGAAGTAATTACTAATACTCCTTTCCGAGTTTGATCGCCATCAAGATCAATTTCCGAGATAAAAAGCTCATAAATACCAAAACTAAAAATCAATAAAATAATTCCAATTAAATAATAATCAATTCCACCAATAACGTGAGAGACAACCACAGCAATATCTTTGCTAGTAAAATTTTCAGTTAATTTAAAATTTTGCCGTAGGCCAAACCAAATTTCAACTGTGCCAATAACAAAAAAGTCTAACGCACTGATTAAGCCAAAAATAACAGGAATTAAGGCAAATAAACGGAAGTTCCACAAGGTATATTCAAAAATATGTTCAACTTTTTTTAAGATCCTCATGACAATTAATTAAACTACTTTAAACACCTAAGTATATAGCGACACTTATCTAGCTTACTATTAAATCCTCCTTAAGAATAAATTCAATAAGCATTTTTACTCAACAAGTAGGCATTTTATTAAGTTTTATTGAAACAAGTTCCCAAGCAAAAAGAACTTGCTAAGATAAAAATCCAGAATTGCATTGATAAGTTTTTATCATTAATTCACCTTGTAGATGGAGGAAACGTAGGGCTTATGCGACATTTTGCTGATGAATGGATTCAAGAATGGTGTGATGAACACGGTTGGACAGACTTGGTTCAAGAACGATACAATCACTATTGGGCTTTTCCTCCCCATGCAGTGATGCCAGAACCCATCCCTTCCCAAACCTTAAGATTAATTAAAGCGGAAAAAGGATTTTGTTTTGAAGAAAAATTGTGGGTAGGGATGGCGATCGCTGTTTCTTTTATCGCTATTTTTCTAAGTTGGATGTTAAGATGTCCTATGCCCATTGTATTTGCTTTTGCCTTTGATGCAATGACAGCAGCAAGATTAGAAGTTGAGGATTTTTAACTAGCATCTTGTTTGATAATTTTCACTTACTTAAAACCTGTTTAATTGCTTTTTCTAACTGGGTTTTATCTAAGTCAGTTACCACAAAAACTTCTTGCACTGTTTTTCCCTGTCTAGCAATTAATTTATAACCCCCAACAATAGGGACAGAGACTCGTAATTTTAATTGAGGAGAATGGCCTCTAGCGCGACTAATAACCCCCGGTGTAATTGTAGTAATTCCTGTTTCGTAGGTTAACTTTTCAAGGATGGGAATTAATCCTTCTAGATGGGTAGAATGATTCCACACAAGACGGCCTTTAGGGGAAGAGTTCATCATCTTAAGCTTTCTCCAATGGGGCCATGGTTAATCCTTCTCTGCGTAATTGTTGATGGTACAGTTCCGCTTGTTCTTGGGGGCCAACCCAGACAGTCGCACTTCCTTCAAAATGGACTCGGTTGGTTAATTCCCATGCGTGATCACTACTCATCCCCGGAATATATTTGAGTAAGCATTTAGCGACGTGATCGAAAGTATTAAAATCGTCATTGAGAACAATTACCTTATAGTTGGGATAGGATTGACGAACGACGGTGGTGGATTTTTCGGGAGTAAGAGTGGGAGAAGTAGTCATTTTACTGATCTGTATCTTCGTTGTCTTTTGGTTAGTAACTTGGGTTAGGAATTAATCCCCAAATCCCCAACTAAACAGGATAATTATAACAGCGATCACCCCATATCTAAAGAGGAAATCGAACCATTGAAGGAAGTTATCTGGCCAGAATCCAAACAGAAGGGAAAAAAACCAGTTTGCTATCAAAAGAATTAAGACAATTAAGCCTAAAAGCATCATTTCCTCTCTAGTTATAAAATATGTGTTCTACGTTCCACTGAGAGACAATTTCGCTCATTTTAGCAAAATCTAGCTTTTCTAAATAGGGTAATATTCCACAGACAGGAACTTGGGTAAAGGATTCAATCAACTCAATGGGAGTCCAATCAGTAATCTCTTGTGGGGAAGTGGGTTGAATACAGTTAAGGATAATGCCATTGAGGTTAATTTTACAAGAACGAGCGTAGTGAACATTGGCAATGGTGTGAGCGATCGCACCTAATTTGACGGGAACAACCAACAGGGTGTTAACTTGCCAAGATGCAGCAATCGTACCGACGGTTAATTTTGACGTAATCGGTGATCCTAATCCCCCTAACCCTTCAGCAATAACAATCGGATTTTTTTGCCGTAAATTATAGAATTCTTGCTGAATCGTGTCTATATCAATGGTTTTTCCCTCTTTGGCTGCGGCTAAAGGTGGAGCTAGGGGGGCTTTAAAACGAAGGGGCGTTATAATTTCAACGTGGGGATGCTCTGAGAATAAATTGTGATAATGTTCTTGATCTCCAATTCCTGTTTGCAATAGTTTGATAATTCCTAAAGATTGATGAGGATATTCTTGTAAAAGATAGGCAACTAAGGCAGTTGTTACCCATGTTTTTCCTACATCTGTGTCTGTTCCTGAAATTAATAAAGTATTCATTCCTCTAATAATTCCTACCCTTTAAAAGGGCCAACAATATCTTTGGTAATCCATCCACCATAAAAACTTCCTGCTTGGGGAATCACTTGTTCATCATCTACATAACAAGCTTCCATAGGAGAAGGATAAAAGGCAATATAGTCTTTAATGGGGGCAAAAGTTGGTGTGGGATTGGGATAAAACCATGCTGCATTTTCAGCAATTGTATCTCCTACTTTAATGGTGTAATAACTTGCGATTCCTTTCCATTCACAATAAGAATTTCTGCTGGTTTCTTGCAAGTATTCCATTGCAATATCGGAAGGAGGAAGATAATAAACCGGAGGATGGCTGGTTTCAAGAACGCGATAACTCTTTTGGGTTTGTGCTAAGACAACTCCTGCAAATAATATTTTAATGGTTTTTGCAGAAGGTTCTAAACGGGGAGGACGGGGATAATCCCACACAGATTCTTGGCCAGGTTGAGGAGGAATCGGTTTTGGTTGAAACATAATTTAATAGGGTAAAGTAAGGTTGATTTTATCGAAATGACTGGGTTAAAACCCGATCTTTTAACAAAAGATCGGCAGAAGCCCTCATCTATCAATTAAACTTCATACTTCCGACTTCTTTAACGATGCGGCCATCGAGGAAGTTTTCCTTGAAAGACTCGCAGGATTAATGCTAATGAGAATAGAATATATCCTGATGTGAGCAGACCATTAAAGTATAGCAAACGAAAGGTGAATAATTCTGAACCTTGTAGCGATCCTAACCAGAGTATTCCATAACTAACCACCCAAGCTATTGTTAAAGTGACTGACACACGACTGACTAAACGCTGCTCTGTATTACTATTTTTATTGCTTAAGGTTACTAAAGCAGGAACCCAACCCACCATGGGTAATAAATACATGATGAGTTGTAACTTATTCAATTTGGCTTCTTTTAAAGGATCATTTTCATTGAGAGAACGAAGTGGCTTATCCATTGTGATTTTAGTTCCTCATTACTTTAACTTTTTCTTATTTTAACGTGAATTCTGGATAAATTAAACTTCCTCGGTTCGCTTTCTAAACGGAACTCAGCGTCCCGTCGGGTCGCACCGCTTCCGACTTTATACTTCCGACTTTGTTCAACGCTCCTTTAATTGCACAGCATGATTCAAAAAATTCATACTTAAAGAAATAATCAAATTAAACATTAAATAAACAGCCATAACAACAATTAGCATTTGAACAGCTTGTCCCGTTTTATTAGCAATAGTAGAAGAAATAGCATAAATATCATTATATCCAATAGCAATTGCTAAACTAGAATTCTTAGCTAAGTTTAAAAATTCGCTGGTTAAAGGGGGAATCATTACCCGTAATGCTTGGGGAAAAATAACCAACTGCATCACTAATTGAGGGGATAATCCTAATGCTTTGGCTGCTTCCCACTGTCCTTGGGAAACAGACTGAATTCCTGCACGAACCACTTCCGCAATAAAGGCTGCTGTATAAACGGTTAAACCCACTAATAGGGTAGCAAATTCAGGGGAAAGACTAAGCCCCCCTTCTATTTTTACCGCTTCTAGGTTATAGTTAGGAAACTGCCAATCCAGTCCTAAAAATAGGGCAACTATAGCAGCGATCGCCATACCAATGCTACCTATTTCATACCCTTTATTGGATGTACCTTGTTGGACTCGAATCTGATTATTCTTATACCATAAAATTATAATTGAAATAATACTAAATAGGATAAATGTCAAAGATAAAATCCCTCGTAAATTACTTTTTGGCCAAGGTAAATAAATTCCTTGATTTGATAGAAATAAGACATTAGTAAAAGAGAGAGGATTATCAATTTTAGGCAATTTGAGAAAAACTGCAAAATACCAGAAAAAAAGCTGCAATAGTAAGGGAGTATTTCTTAGAATCTCTACATAAATTGTTGCCAACTGACGAATTAACCAATTTTCTGATAAGCGTGAAATGCCTACAATAATACCAAGAAAACTGGCTAGAACAATACCACTAATCATCACCTGTAACGAATTTAATAAACCAACCAATAAAGCACGGTAAAAGGGATCAGTGGATTGATAAGGAATAGGAGAATCACCAATAGAAAAAGAAGCAGGACGTTTGGGATCAACCAAAAAATCAAAGCTAAAATTAAGATTCAATCGCTGAAAATTAATAATTAAATTGTTAATAAAGTAGGCAAAAACCGCTATAATTAGCGTTAAGACAATTCCCTGTCCAATTATTTTAAGAATACGATCATCTCGCCAAAAAGGGATTTTTTCTTGATTCATCTTGTTAATAATTTTTTTTGTTAATAATTTTTTTAAACAAATGGGAGATTGAGAATTAATATAATAACAAATATTGGTGTCAACCTTATTATCCTCTCTTCTAAACACCCGAACTTCTCAACACCTAACTCACCATGACTCTCTTCTACCTACATGGGTTTGCATCTAGTCCCCATTCCACCAAAGCACAATATCTTTATGAGCAATTTGCCAAACAAAACATTTTTATGCAAATTCCAGACTTAAATCAAGATGACTTTCCTAATTTAACCCTAACCCGTCAAATAAAACAAGTTTCTGCCTTATTTCCCCCTGATAAAGCCACTAAAGTCACCCTTATCGGTTCAAGTTTAGGTGGGTTAACCGCAACTTGGTTAGGAGAACAATACCTACAAGTGCAGCGTTTAGTATTACTTGCACCTGCCTTTGGCTTTCCGTCTCGATGGTTAAACCGCTTAAAGGAAGACGAAGTGAAGCAATGGCAAGAAAAAGGCTCGTTATTAGTTTATCATTATGGTGAAAAGCAAACCATGCCGATTAACTATGCGTTTGTCAAGGATGCTCATCAATATGACCCTCAAAAATTGCAGCGTCCTGTACCAACACTTATTTTACATGGTAAAGAAGATGAAATTGTTCCCATTGAATATAGTCGTGCTTATGAAGCTCAACGCTCTTGGGTCAAGCTAGTAGAATTAGACAGTGATCATGGATTAACCGATGTCTTGTCTCAGATTTGGTGTGAAATTAGAGAATTTTGTCAATAGAATTTAACAAAACTTAATAGGCAACACCGCGATAGGTTTTAACAGGAAAATCAGGAAAATTAAGTTTCTTTTGGATATATCCCTTTAGTTCTGGCTTTTCTTCTGCTAATTTTGTCAATTCTGCTCTAGTTAAATCTTGAGGTTTCAGAGTCAGAGAAGGTTGATAACGAGTACCTCTATAGTATCTAACTAAATCACTTGGCTCAGAAGTCGCTAGTAAAGACGATTGGTTCTTCTTTTCTTGTTTCTCTTGGGGAGAATTGCTTGGCTCAGTTAAGATTTTTTCCGTCCATAAAGTGAGTAAAAAAGGGGTTGTTTCTACTAAAAAGCTATTAGTTTGAGATTGTTTGTTTTTTTTATAAGCTGCAATAGCTTGTTCTTGAAAACGCTTAGGAAAATCAGCACTTCGCACAAATACCCGATTCAAAATTTTGAGGGTAAAACTATCTTTCAAAGCTTGGTACTTAATGCCAAAGCGGTTAATTTCATGGAGGGTATAAACTTTCATGTGATTCTCCTGATTCTCATTAGGTCTTCGTAATTTATACTGAACTTTGTACAAAATGTACATTAGCTTGGTAAATTATTATGACAAAGACTCAGTAATTATATCAGTGATAATCATCACATAGTCTTGGTGATCTTGTGAATTGACGGAAAAATTTTCATCTTACTGCTAAAAACTAAGTAGATCAACTAGATCAAAAATCAGTCAAGTTTGGGTACTATAACCTCAGTTCAGCTATGAAATTGTCAAAAGTTAATCGTTAAAAATTAATGTGAATTGATTTAATGATTAATTAGACACTGTTTAGCTAAAAAAACTAGAACGTCCTCTTAACTCCACTTCGGGATTTGATTAAGCTTATTCCTACTATTCCTATGTTTTCCTCTAAAAGATTCACTCCTTCTCCCCGTCCTTTACCCAATCAAGGATTTACCCTAATTGAGTTGTTAGTGGTAGTCATTATTATCGGCGTATTATCAGCGATCGCCATTCCCGCAGTCATGTCACAAATTGGTAAAGCTAGAGAAGGAGAAGCTAAATCCTTGATTGGGGCTTTAAATCGCGCCCAACAGGCTTATTTTTCAGAAAATGGCGAATTTGCTGTTTCTTCTGATCCTTCTGTTGACCTAGAAATTCCAACTGGCCAAGAAAAATACTACAATGTTGTTGGAATTGTACCGAATGTCGGCGTTCAATATGTGCATAATGATGACAATGACTCTAACAATACCAGAGACTACGTTGGGGCGGTTCAGTATAATACAGTTGATCGAAGTTTCTCTGCAATTGTCTGTCGTATTAATAAAGGAATAGAGGTTTCTTCTTTGACTGCAGTTACACACGTCAGTTCCTATGGTGAAGTAGATACGGTGATCGGTCCGTTAGTATGTAATGCAACGGCTCGATCGTTGAAATAATCTTAAAAACTTCTTTTGTCCTTCTTGAAATTGACTCTAGAAGTCCTGTTTATTTTGGGGATAATTATTGAGTCTAGACAGAAAGCTCTTCCGCAAAGACACTATCTAGTAGTAGTAGAGTTAATTCAGGAATTGCATCCCTAGATGTAGTGGTTGAATCCATAATATGCGTAAGTCCCAATCTTGTTACTTTTCTTAACAACCTAAAATGAGCAGAGGAAGGTACTGGGAAGCAGCTAGAGAGTCCTTGATTTTACCCCATAAGACTTGGGTGCAATGGGGGACTCAAAGCCCAAGCGTCAGTCATTCCACCGACCTAGCAGAGAGCATGGTAACCTAACCATAGAAATTCCCTCCCAAATTACCGCAAGATGGTTCACAGATAGTCCATTTAAACTGGTAATTTTTCAGAGGTTTTTTGACAAAATATTTCCCAAAATTCTATTATTCCAGTCTAAACTGATTCGATAAGCGTAGAGTACTTTAACCATGTATATGAAAAACTTAGATGATTCTAGCCTAAAATGTCCTACTACCCTCCAAACCTTGGTGGATCTGTTGCAGATCCGTGGGTCTCAATTTTCTGATAAAAAAGCTTATATATTTTTAGAAGATGGAGAAAATGAGTCTGATACTTTAACTTATGGTGAATTGGATCAAAAAGCTAGAAAAATTGCTGCTTATTTACAATCTCGCTATTCTTCAGGAGAACGGGCTTTACTTTTATATCCGCCGGGGTTGGACTTTATTGTTACCTTTTTTGCTTGTTTATATGCTGGAATTATTGCCATTCCCCTATTTCCCCCCACAAAAAACCAAAAATTAGCTCGTCTTCAAGCGGTTGTTACCAATGCGGATGCTAAATTATCTTTAACCACTCAATCGGTTTTAAGTAACGTCGAAAAGCATTTTGAGCAAACCCCTGATTTAGCTGCACTAGACTGGATAGCTACCGATAAACCCATAGAAGCGTCCCAAGATGATTGGATCAAGCCTGATATTAATCGAAATTCGCTTTGCTTTTTACAATATACGTCTGGTTCAACGGGAACGCCCAAAGGCGTAATGGTTAGTCATGGGAATTTGTTAGTGAACTCTGATTATATTAAGACAGCTTTCCAACTTAGTGAAAAGAGTGTATCTGTTACTTGGTTGCCCAGTTTTCATGATATGGGGTTAATTGATGGAGTAATTCAACCAGTCTATACTGGATTTACAGGGATTCTAATGCCACCTATTACTTTCTTACAAAAACCGATTAGATGGCTACAAGCAATTTCCAAATATCGAGCAACCCATAGTGGAGGACCTAACTTTAGTTACGACTTATGTACCCAAAAGATTAATTCAAACGAAGTAGCTTCTCTTGATTTAAGTTGTTGGTTAAGTGCCTATAATGGAGCAGAACCTGTCCGTAAAGGCACACTTAATCGCTTTTCAAGTGCATTTCGAGTTTTAGGCTTTAAACCATACTTTTTCTATCCTTGCTATGGAATGGCAGAAGCAACTTTAATGATTTCGGGGGGAAATCTAGATCAAGTACCTACTTCAATAAAGATACAAGTGCAAGGGCTATGGAAGAACAAAGTAGTTGAAATATCAAACAA
Source organism: Microcystaceae cyanobacterium (assembly GCA_051439375.1). Classification (GTDB taxonomy): domain Bacteria; phylum Cyanobacteriota; class Cyanobacteriia; order Cyanobacteriales; family Microcystaceae; genus JBGTGT01. The sequence continues at coordinate 11,393 of JBFRWB010000121.1, read as the reverse complement.
TAGCGATGTTCAAAAAGCAGTAGAATTCGTCAGTTGTGGACATCAATGGTTAGATCATACGATCCACATTGTTAATCCTAAAACGCTGCAAGAGTGTTCAGAAAATCAAGTGGGAGAAATTTGGGTTTCAGGGAGCAGTGTAGCTCAAGGTTACTGGAATCAACCTGAATTATCAAAAAACACCTTTAAGGCTAAGTTAAACGGCTCAGAAAGCCCCTATTTAAGAACAGGTGACTTAGGTTTTCTCAAAAATGGCGAACTCTTTATCACCGGCCGACTCAAAGATGTCATTATTATTCGGGGACGCAATTTTTATCCCCAAGATATCGAACTGTCCGTTGAAAATGCCCATCCTGCCCTACGCTCGAACGCTACGGCCGCTTTTTCGGCAGAGATTGAAGGAAAAGAACGCTTAATTGTGGTTCAAGAAGTCGAACGGACGTATGTACGAAAACTCAATGTTGATGAAACAGTAGAAGCGATTCGTCATCAGATTTCTAAAAACCATGAACTACAGGTTCACGCCATTATTTTATTAAAGCCCGGACGCATCTTCAAGACCTCTAGCGGTAAAATTCAACGCCAAGCTTGCAAAACAGGTTATCTAAAACAAACCCTTGACAGTATAGCCATTTGGGAAGCACCAATTGTTACCCCCGCCCATCAAACGCCATCAATGTCCTTAAAACAATCCTTACAAACCCGTACCACAGATGCCATTCAAAACTGGCTGATTAATTGGTTAGCCCAACGGTTAGGTGTATCTGTATCCTCAGTAAATCCCCATAAAGCCTTCGCTGATTATGGCATGGATTCAGTGATTGCGGTTGAACTGGCACAGGCAATTGAGGACGAGTTGGGCAAAGAAATGCAGATAGATGCCACCTTAACTTGGAATTTTCCCACTATTAGCGCATTATCTCACTACTTAGCCGAACAATTAGAACAAAATAGTTTTTCCGAATCCCAGTCTCTTAACAAAACGTTACAAAATACTGACAAAAACACGGAGGAATTGGATAAACTATCAGAGGAAGAACTAGCCCAACTCCTCATAGAAGAAATTTCCCTTGCTCAAGAACGGAACATAAGATGACCGAATCTCAGTCACCCAACATAGATTATCGTTCCCTGCTCAAAAATGCGGTGTTGGAGATTCGTACTCTTCGCCAAGAGCTTGATGTGGTTGAATCTCAGACCAATGAAGAAATTGCTATCATTGGCTTAGGCTGTCGCTTCCCCGCAGGAGCAAACACCCCAGAGGCTTTTTGGCAGTTATTAAAAGAAGGCGTAGATGGGATACAAGAAGTTCCCTCCGATCGTTGGGATATAGATACTTACTATGATCCGAATCCTGACGCTGATGGCAAAATGTACACCCGTAATGGGGGATTTCTCATTGAAGATATTTCTTTGTTTGATCCTCAGTTTTTCGGCATTTCTCCACGAGAAGCGAATAATCTTGACCCTCAACAGCGATTATTATTGGAAGTGAGTTGGGAAGCATTAGAAAATGCAGGGATTAGTCCCAGTTCCCTGAAAGGATCGTTAACAGGGGTATTTGTCGGGATCTGTTTCGACGATTATAGTCGTTTAACTATTGATGCAAGCCATCCTGACCAAATTAATGCCTACAGTGGTCTAGGAACGGCAAAAAGCATCGCAGCAGGACGAATTGCCTACAGTTTAGACCTACAAGGACCGACGATGCAAGTGGATACGGCTTGTTCATCTTCTCTCTTATCGGTGCATTTAGCTTGTCAAAGTCTGCGCTCAAAAGAATCTAATTTAGCCTTAGCAGGTGGGGTCAATTTAATCTTAAATCCTGAAGGAATGATTAGTTTTTGCCGTTTAAAAGCTTTATCTCCTGATGGACGCTGTAAAACCTTTGATGCGTCGGCGGATGGCTATGGACGGGGGGAAGGCTGCGGTATGGTAGTGTTAAAAAGGCTATCGGATGCGATCGCAGATCAGGATAACATCTTAGCCGTTATAAAAGGCTCTGCGGTGAATCATGATGGCTATAGTAATGGTTTAACTGCGCCTAATGGTCAAGCACAAGAGAAACTGGTGCGTCAAGCGTTAAAAAATTCTCAGATTGAACCTGCTCAGATACAATATATTGAAGCACATGGCACAGGAACATCATTAGGAGACCCGATTGAGGTTAAAGCATTAGGGGATGTTTTAAAAGATAATAAAACGACTTATTTAGGCTCAGTAAAAGCTAATCTTGGGCATTTAGAGGGTGCAGCAGGAATTGCTAGTTTAATTAAGACAGTCCTGTGTTTACAACATCAAACGATTCCACCGAATCCCCATTTTAATACGCCAAATCCTCACATCAATTGGGATAAATTGCCTTTTTCCCTTACTGATAAGTCAATTACTTGGCCTGAACAAGAGAAACAACGATTAGCAGGGATTAGTTCCTTTGGGATGAGTGGAACGAATGTGCATTTAATTGTCGCAGAAGCTCCTAAAATCGAGTTAAAATCTGTTACAGTTGAGCGAAATCAACACTTACTTTGCCTTTCTGCCCACAATGAGGTAGGGTTACAAGAATTAGGGCAAAAATACAAGCAATGGTTAACGCTTCATCCAGAAGTTCCCTTAACTCATATTTGTTATACAGCGAATGTAGGGAGAGTACATTTCGAGGAAAGATTAGCCCTAATCAGTGAATCAACCGAGCAATTAAAACAAGAACTCGAACAATACCTACAAGGTAACGTTTCACCTAATATTATTCAAGGAAAGACGAATCTAAAAACACCCAAAACCGCCCTTCTTTTCACCGGACAAGGCTCACAATATGCCAACATGGGGAAAGAACTGTATCAAACCCAACCCACCTTTAAACAAGCAATAAATCAATGTGCTGACATATTAGAGCGTTACTTAGATAAACCCCTATTAGAAATTCTTTACCCAGACAACCCCGAAGACTCACTTATTAATCAAACCGCTTATACACAACCCTGTATTTTCGCCCTAGAATACGCTCTTTATCAACTCTGGACATCATGGGGAATTCAACCCGATATAGTAATGGGGCATAGTATAGGAGAATATGTCGCCGCTTGTGTCGCAGGGGTTTTTAGTTTAGAAGACGGTTTAAAATTAGTCGCTTATCGAGGAAAATTAATACAATCTCTCCCTCAAAATGGGGAAATGGTTTCCTTACTCACTGACGAAAATACCGCCCGTCAAGCCATAGAAGCTTATAAAAAAGACGTATCCCTAGCAGCCATTAATGGGCAACAAAGCATCGTTATTTCAGGAAGAAAAGAAGCCATTGAGCAAGTTGTTAGCAGATTAACAGAACAAGGGATTAAAACCAAAAAGTTAATTGTTTCTCATGCCTTTCATTCTCCTTTGATGCAGCCTATCTTAGAAGACTTTAGAGAAATAGCCCAATCAGTTACTTATAATAAGCCTCAAATGCTCTTAATTTCCAATGTAACGGGAAAGATAGCAGGAGAAGAAGTGACTACCTCCGAGTATTGGGTGGAACACATTAGAAGACCCGTGAACTTTTTAGGGGGAATGACCACAGTTTTACAAAAAGAAGCCGATATATTCTTAGAAATAGGTGCAAAACCGATTTTAGTAGGAATGGGAAAAATGATTCAAGAAAGTAAAGAAGAAGAAAATCCTCAAAAGAGCTTATGGTTGCCCAGTTTACGCCCAGAACAATCGAATTGGCAACATATCTTATCGACTTTAAGCCAAATGTATATCCGAGGCATTAAGATTGACTGGCGAGGATTTGATAGAGATTATGTACGGCAAAAAGTACAACTTCCTACTTATCCTTTTCAACGTCAAAGCTACTGGGTTGAGACAGAAACCCGTAGAGGTGCAAGGAAACCTGCGCCCACCCAGTTATCAGTGAACAGTGAGAATATAGATACAATCAAGAATGAATTGCTAAAGAGTAGGGAATTATCGGAACAAGAAATTCAATTATTACCTAAGCTGCTTAATTTATTAGCGAAACAGCAACAAAAACAAAATGAAGAAGAAGCTTTTAAAGATTGGCTCTATGAAATTCAGTGGAAATTGCAACCAAGAACCATTAATTTAAGCTCTAAAACAGTAGAATTAGGGACATGGGTTATCTTTGCAGATATTAAAGGATTAGGAGAGAAAATAGCTAATAGATTGCAAGAAAGTGGTCACCAATGTCATCTTATTTTCCCAGATGAAACCTATCAAGCTGAAAATCATCAATATAAAATTAATCCTTCTGATAGAGAACAGTTTATTCGTCTTTGGCAAGATATTATTAACTCATCAGCTTTACCCCTCCAAGGCGTTTTACATCTGTGGGGATTAGATACAGTAGAAACTGAGAAATTGAACTTAAATAGTTTAAAACAAGCTCAAAAGTTAACTTGCGGAAGTGTACTTTATGCTTTACAAACCCTAGCCGAACATCAGATGGAATCCGAGTTTAAACTGTGGCTAATTACCCGAAATGTTCAACCCATAGAAAACAATCAAACCGTTTTATCTGTAGCCCAATCTCCTTTATGGGGAATGGGGAAAGTAGTAGGGTTAGAATTTCCTCAATGGTGGGGAGGAATGATTGATTTAGGTAATCATTCAACGGATAAAGAAGTCGAACAGTTACTTTCAGAAATTGGAGATTCACAACAAGAAGAGCAAATCGCTTATCGAGGCAATCAGCGATATGTTGCCCGTTTAGTAAGAAGTAAACCGAATTTAACAAAATCCTTAACATTACATTCAGATAAGACTTATCTCATCACAGGAGGTTTAGGTTCATTAGGCTTAAAAGTAGCCCAATGGATGGTAGAAAAAGGAATTAAAAATTTAGTTTTAACGTCAAGAAGAGAAGCCAGTGAAGAGAAACAGGTTATTCTTAATCAATTGAGGGAGAAAGGAGTGACTATTGAGGTTATGCAGGCAGATGTAGCTGATGAGAATGGAATGAGAGCTTTATTTGAGCAAATTAATGGGACTTTACCACCGCTTAAGGGGATTATTCATGCTGCTGGAACATTAGATGATGGTATTCTGTTAGAACAAGATTGGCAACGCTTTAAGGAAGTGATGTCTGCTAAAGTGTTAGGAACATGGAATTTACATCAACTCACTCAAAATCATGAGCTTAATTTTTGTATTTTCTTTTCTTCGGTTGCTTCTTTATTAGGTTCACCCGGACAAGGAAATTATGCCGCAGCCAATCAGTTTATGGACAGTTTAGCTCATTATCGTCACCAGCAAGGACAAGCTGGTTTAAGTATTAATTGGGGACCTTGGGATGGTGAGGGGATGGTTGCTAATTTGGAAAGTCAACAAAAAGCAAAATTGAAGCAGCAAGGGGTTAATTTTATTTCCTTACAGAAAGGGGTTAAAATATTAGAAAAACTACTTAATATAAATCTTTCTGAAATAGGTATTTTACCGATTGATTGGTCAATATTTACTCAATTTGGGAAGCCTGATTCCCTATTGTCAGAGTTGATTTCCGTGACTAGCATAGCAGAGAATGAGAAGCCTTCACCTGTGATAACAGAAAATTGGCTAAATCAACTTCATCAAGCATCTTTTGAGGAGCAAGTAATTCAAATCCAAGATTATCTTAAACAAATCGTTGCTAAAGCATTAAGGATGACGATTGAGCAAGTAAAGATTGAAAAACCATTAAATACTTTAGGTATAGACTCTTTAATGGCGATGGAATTACGAAATCAAGTCAAAACTGAATTAAATATTGATATTCCTGTCACTCATTTTATCGCAGGACAAAACGTTCTGGAAATTAGTCATTTTATAATGGAGAAGTTAGAAAGTTCTCTAATAGAAAACCATATTGATAAACCACCTAAACTTGATTTAGAAATAGCAACGGAAGAGGATATTTTAGACAATCTTGAGCAATTATCAGACTCGGATATTGACCATCTTTTAAGTAAAATGTTAACAGAATCGGAGGGTTAAGTAATGCAGTTATCAACAGAAAATCTGAAACATCTTTCAGCGCAACAAAAACGGGAACTGTTAGCTAAACTCTTACAAGAAAAATCCCAGCGAAAACATAACGAGTTTCCTTTATCTTATGGACAAAAAGCACTTTGGTTTATCTATCAACTAGAGCCTGAAAATGTTGCTTATAATATTATGTACGCAGGAAAACTGTGTCAAGATATTAACCTTGAGATACTGAAACAATCTTTTGATTATTTAGTGCAACGTCATCCTGCACTTCGGACTATTTATACGATTAAAAATAATGAACCCATTCAACAAATTAAATCTGACTATTCTTTAGCTTATGAAATAACCGATGGTTCGCTGTGGACTGAGGAAGATATTAAAGCATGGATAGATGAACAAGCTGATAAACCATTTATTTTAGAAGACAATGTATTTAGAGTTAATGTCTTAACCTTTCCAGAAACAGACGATAGATTACCTATTTTACATTTAACGATTCATCATATCGCTTCAGAATTTTGGTCTTTTGAAATTCTGCTCAGTGAGCTTCAAATTGTTTATAATGCACTTAAACGAAATATAAAGCCTGATTTGCAGCCTATTAGTAAAACTTATAGAGAGTTTGTTAAGTTAGAAGCCGATAAATTAGCCAGTAAAGAAGGGGAAAAGCTTTGGACTTACTGGAAAAATCAATTATCAGGTGAACTCCCTGTTATCAGTTTACCCACAGATTTTCCTCGTCCTCCTGTGCAGAGTTATCAGGGGAAATCTTATAATTTTCAACTAGATGAAGACTTATCGCAACAATTAAGAGAATTAGCAAAATCTCAGGGAGTTACGTTATACACTTTGATGTTAACTGCTTTTCAGGTGCTTCTTTATCGTTATTGTAATCAAGAAGATATGGTGATAGGAACACCGCTAGTTAGTCGTAACTTATCTGAGTTTGAGAAAGTTATTGGTTATTTTGTCAATATGCTTGTTATGAGAGGGAACCTGTCAGGTGAACCTAGCTTTTTAGAACTATTATCTAGGGTAAAAACAACAGTTTTAGAAGGATTAGAACATCAAGATTATCCTTTTTCTTTGTTAGTTGATAAGTTAAAAATAGAACGAGATGCGAGTCGTTCACCTCTGTTTCAAGTCGCTTTTGTTTGGGATAAAGCTCGAAATGACCAAACTGAAGACAAGGAAACTCGTTTAGTGACTGAAACGATTAAATCTGAACAAAGAGGTGCAGATTTTGATTTAAACTTAACAATTTTTGAAACAGAAGATACTTTAATAGGTTCATGGGGATTTAATACAGATTTGTTTGCAGACTCTACCCTGATTCGTTTGACTAATCATTGGCAAGTTTTGCTAAAAGGAATAGTAGCCAACCCAGAAGAAAAAGTCACTAAACTTCCCTTATTAACCGAAGCAGAAAAACAACAGATATTAGTAGAATGGAACGATACAGAAGCAGACTATCCAAGAGAGAAATGTATTCATCAACTATTTGAAGAACAAGTCTTAAAGACCCCAGAAGCAGTAGCAGTGGTGTATGAAGAGGAACAATTAACCTATCAGCAATTAAATCAAAAAGCCAATCAACTGTGAAATTATTTAATTAAACAGGGAGTGAAACCCGACAGTTTAGTAGGAATTTGTATAGAACGGTCATTAGAAATGATAGTGGGATTATTAGGGATATTAAAAGCAGGGGGAGCTTATGTACCCATTGACCCCAATTATCCAAGAGAGAGAATAGAGTATATGTTAGAAGATTCAGGAGTGAGCGTGTTATTAACTCAGGAGAGATTAATAGAAGCATTACCTGAAACGGAAGGGAATGTTATCAGTTTAGATGATTGGGAATTGATGGGGAATGAAAGTGAAAGTAATGTCAGTAGTGGAGTGAGTGCTGAGAATTTGGCTTATGTAATTTATACGTCGGGTTCGACTGGAAAGCCGAAAGGGGTGATGATTCCCCATAGAGGAGTTACTCGCTTACTAATGAAGCCTAACTATATTGAATTAAGTGCAGAGAAAACCTTGCTACACTTATCTCCTATCGCCTTTGATGCTTCAACCTTTGAAATTTGGGGAGCATTATTGTATGGAGGAAAGTGTGTAATCTTTGCTGAAAAAATTCCCACAGCTACAACATTGAAGCAGGCTATTGAAAAGCACAATATAAATACCTTATGGTTAACTGCAGCTTTGTTTAACTCAATTATTGATGAATTACCAGATACCCTATCAGAAATTGAACAGTTATTAACAGGAGGAGAGGCTTTATCTGTTCCTCACATTAGTAAAGCACTTCAAGTCTTACCTTTAACTCAACTAATAGATGGATATGGACCCACAGAAAGTACAACTTTTACTTGTTGCTATCCCATTCCCCCATCTCTTGAATCAAATATACCTTCTATTCCCATTGGAAAACCCATTACAAGCACCCAAACTTACATCCTAGACTCCAACCTAAACCCCGTACCCATAGGAGTCATTGGAGAACTGCACATAGGAGGAGAAGGACTAGCCAGAGGATACCTAAACAAATCCGACTTAACAGCAGAAAAATTTATCAATAACCCATTTGACCCCACCCAAAAAAACAAATTTTACAAAACAGGAGATTTATGCCGTTACTTACCAGATGGAAACATAGAGTATATAGGAAGAATAGACCATCAAGTAAAAATCCGAGGATTTAGAATCGAACTAGGAGAAATAGAATCCCTCCTGAGTAGTCATCCCGATATCAGAGAAAACGTAGTAATAGCCAAAGAAGACCAAGGAAACAAACGATTAATTGCCTATATCGTATCCAACCTAATTCCCGACCGCTTACACTACCTTAAACCCTGTCAACTGCAAATCAACGGTAAAACCCATCAAGTTCAAAGCGAAGACCTATCAATAGGAGGAATCAAACTCACAAAAGTCCCCCATCCCTTAGACATCAACCAACCCATCACCCTAACCATCCAACTTCCTAACCAAGAACAACCAACAGAACTAGCAGGAAAAATAACATGGTATAGAGATAACTATGCAGGAATAGAATGGGAAATTACACCAGACCAGCAACAAACCTTAGAAAATAGTTATGAATCCCTAAAAGAAGACCTAGCCATTATTCCCACTCTACAACGCAGCTTAAGTCAAAGCTTACGGGACTATCTCAAAGCCAAACTCCCAGAGTATATGATACCAAGTGCCTTTGTCCTGTTAGAAAACCTTCCCCTAACCCCCAACGGAAAAATAGACAGAAAAGCCCTACCCACCCCAGACTTCAGCAACACAAACCAAGATAGCTTCATCCCCCCCGTTACCCCAAGCCAACAAATACTGGCAAGTATTTGGCAAAGTACCCTAAAAATAGAACAAATCAGCCTAAATGATAACTTCTTTGAACTAGGCGGTCATTCCCTTTTAGCAACACAGGTAATCTCCCGTATCAGAGAAACCTTCAGTTTAGACCTACCCATTCGTACATTATTTGAACATCCCACCCTAGAACAACTCTCCCAACAAATAGAAACCAGCCAACAAACAGAAATCAGCCCAATTCTTCCTGTGAGCAGAGAAGAAAACCTACCCCTATCCTACGCCCAACAAAGACTCTGGTTCTTAGACCAACTAGAAGGAGAAAACGCCACCTATAACATACCAGCAGCTATCCAACTAACAGGAAAGCTTAATATACAAGCCTTAGAAAACAGCCTTAACGACATAGTAAAAAGACATGAAAGCCTAAGAACAAGATTTACCACCTTAGAAGGAGAAGCCGTTCAAATTATAGATTCAGAACGAATAGTGAACCTAGAAATAATCAACCTAGAAACCCTAGAAGAAACCCAGAAACAACAACAAAAACAAACCCTAATTAACCAAGAAGCCAGCCTTCCCTTTAACCTAGCCAACGACCCACTAATCAGAAGCAAACTCATCCAAATAGATAACGACAATTACATCCTACTCATAACCATGCACCACATCATATCCGATGGCTGGTCAATGGGAATATTTGTGCAAGAACTCAGTCAACTATATATAGGATATGTCCAAGGAAAAGAAATCCAACTAGACCCATTACCCATACAATACCCTGACTTTGCAGCATGGCAAAAAGAATATTTAAGTGGAGAAAACCTAAACAAACAGATAAATTATTGGCAAGAAAAACTGTATGGACTTCCCCCCTTACTAGAACTCCCCACCGACCATCCCAGACCCCCAATACAAACATTTAAAGGGTCACATATTAGTTTTAACCTCAACAAAGAACTAAGTGAGAAACTCACCCAACTGAGTCAACAACAAGGGGTTACCTTATTCATGACCCTATTAAGTGGATTTAGTATCCTGTTATCAAGATACTCAAGACAAGAAGACCTTGCGATTGGGACACCCATAGCCAACAGAAACCGAAGAGAAATAGAAGCACTGATTGGCTTTTTTATCAACACCTTAGTGATGAGAATCAACCTAGAAGAAAATCCTGCAGTAACTGAGTTATTAAAACAAGTCAGAAGTAGTAGTTTAGAAGCCTATAACAACCAAGACATCCCCTTTGAAAAGCTTGTAGAAGAAATCAATCCAGAAAGAAACATGAGTCATTCTCCATTGTTTCAAGTGATGTTTGTGTTGCAGAATGCACCGATGGGAGAATTAAGCTTACCCGAATTAAGTTTAAGTCCAGTAGAGATGGAATACAATATAGCCAAATTTGATTTAACCTTATCCATGGAGGAAACAGAAGCAGGATTAAGAGGAGATTGGGAATATAACACTGACTTATTTGAGAGAGAGACAATAGAAAGAATGATAAGACACTATGAGGTGTTATTAGAAGGAATAGTAGAAAATCCAGAAGAGAAGGTCAGCAAACTTCCCTTATTGACTGAAGCAGAAAAACAACAGATATTAGTAGAATGGAACAATACGGAAGCAGACTATCCCCGAGAGAAATGTATTCATGTCTTATTTGAAGAACAAGTATTAAAGACTCCCAATGCAGTAGCAGTGGTGTATGAAGAGGAACAATTAACCTATGAACAATTGAATCAAAAAGCGAATCAACTGGGACATTATTTGATTAAGCAAGGAGTGAAACCTGATAGCTTAGTGGGAATCTGTGTGGAACGGTCATTAGAGATGATAGTGGGGTTATTAGGGATATTAAAAGCAGGGGTTGCTTATGTTCCTATTGACCCTAATTATCCAAGAGAGAGAATAGAGTATGTTGTTAAAAATTCCCAGATGCAAGTTCTTTTAACACAAGAACAGCTTCGAGAAAAATTCACGCATATAGATATTCCACTCATCAGTTGGGAACAGGAAGAAGCTAACATTTATAGTCAGTCTGCAACCCTACTAAAAACACAAGTTAGTCCTAAAAATCTAGCTTATGTTATCTATACATCAGG